>NZ_CATKPN010000123.1:0-218566 GCF_949767245.1 Pseudomonas sp. IT-P176 | reverse complement strand
GGCCGAATCCAACACCTCCGGTAGGCCCACAGGCCGCCACAAAGCTGTGTAGATACCTACGCCCATCGCGGGCTAGCGGCATGTCAGGCACCATCAATCCTTCTCGGTCCCCCCTCCCGGGGTAATCACCTGGACGCTCATGCGTGGCGTCGCCAGGTCCAGGCCGGCCTCGTCCATATGGCGCTTGAGCGACAGGTTGAACGCCCGTGACACTTCCCACTGCTTGATCGGCGCGGTCTTGAACCGGGCGCGCAGGATCGCACTACCAGACTCGAAACTCTCGACGCCCTGGATCTCCAGCGGCGACCAGATGTTACGGCGTTGCAGCGGATCGTTACGGATCTTCTGGCCGACGTCGCGCATCAGTTTGATCGCTTCGTCGATTTCCATGTTGTAGGGCACCGCCACGCGGAAGATGGCGTAGCCGAACTCGCGCGAGTAGTTCTTGATGCTTTTGATTTCGCTGAACGGGATGGTGTGGACGATGCCGTCGATGTCCCGCAGGCGTACGGTGCGGATGGTCAGGCCTTCGACAGTGCCCAGGTGGCCGCCGACGTCGACATAGTCGTCGATGGCCAGGGAGTCCTCGATGATGATGAACAGCCCGGTGATCAGGTCTGCTACCAGAGACTGGGCACCAAAACCGATGGCCAGGCCGATGACGCCGGCACCGGCCAGCAGCGGGGTGACGTTCATGCCCATGTTGGCCAGGGCGACGATCAGCGCGATGATAAAAATCGCCACGAACAGCACGTTGCGAATCAGCGGCATCATGGTCTGCGCACGGGCATTGGCCAGGCCTTTGCGCGAGCGGGTGAGGGCGTGGTGCACGGCGGTGTCGCTGAGGATCCAGATCAACCAGGCGAAAATCAGGGTGCCGGCCAGGCTGAACAATTTGACGCTGACGTCATGGCCTTCGCCTTCGGTGAAGCGGATCAACGACATGCCCCAGACCCGCAGGCCCAGTTCGATGAACACCAGCCAGATCGCCAGGTGCACCAGGGTGTAGCAGAAGCTCTTGAGGCGTTCGGAGTACAGCGCGTGGCGCTTGGCCCCGCGTTGCGGCTTGAGGGAATGCCGGCGAACCAGGCCGTTGATGACCATGCACACCACCAGCAGCACGGTGCAGATCAGCGCCTGGCGCAGGGCGGTGCTGGTGTCGCCTGCCGAGACGAAGGTGGCAAACAGCGAGATGCCCACCAGTACCAGGGCTGGCAGGTACCAGAAGGTACCGAGGATCTCGATCGTGTCGCTGAGGGCGCGGCGGGTCAGGCGTCGCGACAGCGGCTGGTTGCGGATCAGGTGCGCGATGGGACGGCGGAAACGCAGGATGAACAGGCCGGTAGACAGGGCGGCCAGTACATTGGCGACGGTGGCGGTGGCGTGGGCCAGGTGAATCCCCAGGCTGGCCACCAGCCTTGGGTCGTTCAAGGCTTCGCCGAATGCGGCAAAGCTGCCGATCAGCCACAGCGGGCGGAAGGCCTGGTGCCGCAGGATGTACAACGCGCGGTGGCGGTGCGGACCATCGAGCAGGGAAAAGGCAATCACGCAGACTGCCGAGAAGCAGGTCCCCACGACCAGTGCATAGGCCAGCACCATCGCCAGGTACTTGCCCAGGGAGGGCGGCAGGGCGTAGCTCATGTAGACGGTGATCACCAGGGCGATCAGCCAGGGCCCGAGCTTGCGCAGGGCGAAGCGCACCAGGTCCCAGGTCCGGGGATGTTGTGGCAGCTCTTCGGTCAGGCCGAAGCGCATGCGCAAGCGGTGGCTGAGCCAGATCAGGGCCGCGGCGAGCAGGCTCCAGAGCATCAGCACCACGGCAAAGCCAAAGATGATCGGCAGCCATTCGCTTGCCGGCAGCATCAGGCTGCTGAATTCTTCCTTGGCCTGGTCAAATTCGGCGCTCCAGCGGGTGATCGGGCTGTCGGCGCCGGTGAGTTGTTTTTCCAGGCTCGACAGGGTGCCGCCGATCAGGCCCAGCACGCCTTCTTCCGCGGGTGGCTGGGCCTTTTTCGTGGCGTCGCGCAGTTTTTTCAGGTCGGCCAGCAGCTTGGCCCGTTGCTGGTCGTTTTCCAGCGACTTGATCACTTCGTCCAGCGATTGCCCCAAGGGCTCGCTCGCCTGCGGCTGGGTTTTGCTGGAGCTGCCGAGCAGGCTCGGCAAGCCGACCGCCTGGGCCGACGCCATGGGCAGCAACAGCAGCAGGCAAATGAACAACGTGGACGGCAGGGCGAACAGGCGAGCAAACACTAGGCGGTCAACCTCAACAGGTGCAGGTTGACCGAGTGTACGAGTGGGGCAAAGCCAATGCGAGCGTGGCGGGTGCTTTTATTCGTTGAGCTTGGCGAGGATCTTGATGACCACGGTGGCGAGAATCACCAGCATGCCGATCCACATCGAGAACACGCCGGCGTTCTTGTCGCGAAAGTTGAAGCCGATGGCCAGCAGGATCATCCCCGACAGGATCGGAATGAGCATGGAGTTGAACAAAGACATCGAGATCATGGCGACAGCCTTAGAAAGGTACAGGTTTAAGTTTAGGTGGCTTTTGCGTCAACGGGCGTGATGAATGTCAACGCCAGGGCAATTCGCGGCGAGGGCACCAGCACCCTCGCCGTGACGGGTCATGGCAATTCGCGGCAGGCGTAGAACGCGCTCAGCACTTTGACCAGGTGCACCAGGTCGTGGCTGCCGCACAGTTCGCGGATCGAGTGCATGGCGAACGTCGGCAGGCCGATGTCCACGGTTCGCACGCCCAGGTGGCTGGCGGTGATCGGGCCGATGGTCGAGCCGCAACCCATGTCACTGCGCACCACGAAGCTCTGCACGGGTACTTCTTCGGCCATGCACAGGTGGCGGAAGAAACCGGCGGTTTCACTGTTGGTGGCGTAGCGCTGGTTGCTGTTGACCTTGATCACCGGGCCGGCATTGAGTTTCGGGCCATGGTTGGCGTCGTGCTTGTCGGCGTAGTTGGGGTGCACGCCGTGGGCATTGTCGGCCGAGATCAACAGGGATTTCTGGATGGTGCGCACGAACTCCTCACCTTCGGGCAGCAGGCGGCGCAGGGTCTGCTCCAGCATCGGGCCGTCGGCACCGCAGGCCGAGCAGGAGCCGACTTCTTCGTGGTCGTTGGCGACAAACACGCAGGTCTCGTCAGTCTCGGCGCTCAGCAGCGCTTGCAGGCCGGCGTAGCACGACAGCAGGTTGTCCAGGCGCGCACCGGCAATGAAATCGCCGTGCAGGCCAATCACCGCGGCGCTTTGGGTGTCGTAGAAGCTCAACTCGTAGTCCAGCACCACGTCGGCATTCAGGCCGTGTTCCAGGGCCAATTGGTTGGTGAGCACGGCGCGGAAATCGACGCGCTCGTCACCGGCAAATTGCGCGAGGATCGGCGGCAGTTCGGTCTGCGCGTTGATCGCCCAGCCCAGGTTGGCCTCACGGTTGAGGTGAATGGCCAGGTTGGGAATGGTGGCGATCGGCGCCTTGAAGTCGATCAACTGGCTTTCGACCTTGCCGTCGCGGCGGAAGGTCACGCGTCCGGCCAGCGACAGGTCGCGGTCGAACCAGGGGGCAAGCAGCGCGCCGCCATAGACTTCGACGCCCAGTTGCCAGAACCCCTGGCGTTGCAGTTCAGGTTGCGGCTTGACCCGCAGGCACGGGCTATCGGTATGGGCGCCGACCATGCGAATGCCGTCGTACAGCGGCGAGTTGCGGCCCAGCTTGATGGCCACGATCGAGGAGTCGTTACGGGTTACGTAGTAACGACCGTTGGCTTCGGTAGTCCAGGACTCGCGCTCGTCAAGGCGCTGATAGCCCGCCGCTTCCAGGCGCTGGACCAGGCTGGCAGTGGCATGAAAGGGGGTAGGGGAGGCCTTGAGGAAGTCGATCAGGCCTTGGTTCAACTCTTCGCGCATAAGTAGCTCCAGACAGCAGTGCCGCGAGTTTAACGTATTGGCCACACGCATTGGGCAAGTGCGTGTGGCGCACGGCAATCGACTCGCGACACGGGATCAATGTGCCAAACGCTTGCGCAGGTAGGCAATGATGGTTTGTTCGTCCGCCGATTTTGCCGGCTTGGGCAGGTGTTTCGGCCAGCGTCCCTGGTCGGGGCCGAAGAACTGCTTTCGCGTGCCTTCGTCCCAACGCAGAATCTCCCGCGAAGCCGACTCCCACCATTCATGACGACATACTTCGTAGTACGGGTGCTCGGGGGCGGCACTGCCATAGAGCAACGCACGGCCGACCTTTTTCACCGCACCACGCTTGTTGCGCAGCTTCCACTTGATGCGCAGGCGCTGCCACGGCGAGGGGATCGGTTTGCAGCGGGGCACCTCGGTGCACAGCGTGGGCAGTTCGGCGCGGAAGCGTTCGCCATGCAGGCTGAAGAAGTGCTTTTGCATGGCATGGAAAAAGCCCTTCTCGGCGAAGTAGTGGTAGATGTAGCGGTTGGCTTCATGCACCGGCTTGTCGCGCATGGCGAAGGATAGGGCGATCTGTTCGATGGTGTGGATATCGAACCCATCGCGGGTCCACTCGTCGATCAGCTCGATGCTGCGTTCAAGCAAGGGGCTATCGCCGTCGGTGACGCCACACAGGCCACTGTTGTACAGCTTGAAACCGTTGTCAGACGTGACCCCGTGGGCTTGCAGGCAAGTGCCCAGCTTGAGGTAGTCCGCACGTTCGCATACGGTGCGCCAATCGTACTCGAAGCGATCCATCACGTACTGGCCGGGGCCAATGTGCTCGAACACCCGCAGGGGGTTGTCGAGGAACAGCGTGTCGGTGTCGACGAACAGGGTCTTGTGCGCCAGGGTCAGGCCATAGGCAATGGCGCAGGCCTTGCGCCGGTGGTGATAGCCGTTGCTGCCCTGCCAGGCGGTCATGATCTCATCGCTCAGGGCGATGGTTTCGACCGGCCAGCCGGCGTAGTCCTGCGGGCGATCGGTGAGGACGCGGATGCACAGCGGCTCGGCCTTTTTCAGTTGGGCCAGCGCCGTGAGGATGCTGAACTTGGCTTCGCGCCGGTACACGTCCTTGTCGCCGTAGACTAGATAGAGCAACTGCTGCGGCGCTTTCTCAAGGGGCGTCGACGGTTGTGGGGAGTCAGGCGTCATCGGTCCAGGCGTCCTTCAGGTTTCGACGGGTTGCTTGAAAGGGCTTCAAGGCGCTCAAAAGGGTGCCGGGCACTCAAAGCGCAGGCGTTCACCACTTTGCGGGTGGGTAAAGCTCAGCATGCTGGCGTGCAGGCACAGCCGAGGATACGCCGCCAGGGCTTGGGGGTGGGCGTACAGCCCGTCGCCCAACAGCGGATGGCCGATGGAGAGCATGTGCACGCGCAATTGGTGCGAGCGTCCGGTAATCGGCGTCAGCTCCACCCGGCACCAGTCGCCACAGCGCTCCAGCACGCGCCAGAAGGTCAGCGCATGTTTGCCGAACTCGTGGTCGACCACGTGGCGTGGTTTGGTCGGTGGGTCGTAGCGCAGCGGCAGATCGATACTGCCACTGTCCAGTTCCGGTTGGCCCCAGCACAGCGCCGTGTAGGCTTTTTCGGTTTCACGGTCGTGAAATTGCCGAGACAGTTCGCGATGGGTATCCGGGTCGCGGGCCAGCAGGATGATCCCCGAGGTTTCCCAGTCCAGTCGATGGACGATACGCGCTTCCGGGTAGCCGTTTTCCTGCAGGCGAGTAATCAGGCAGTCCTTGTTGTCGTCGGCGCGGCCAGGCACCGAGAGCAGCAGGGTAGGCTTGTTCACCACCAGGACAGCGGCGTCCTGGTGGAGGATGTGGATATTGGACAACGGCATTAAAACAGCCTCGTAACAAACGCCAACGGCGACTCAGGCCCCTCCAGCAAACCTGGGGGACCTGAGCCGCCGTGGCTCCAGCCGGATCGACTCAGCGATCTGGCAGGGTGATATTGAGTTCCAGAATCGAGCAGCTGCCCTGGTTTTCCAGTGCAACATGCACGTCGTCGGACCCGATATTGACGTACTTGCGGATCACCTCGACCAGTTCCTTTTGCAAGGCTGGCAGGTAGTCAGGGGTGCTGCGCTGGCCGCGTTCATGCGCCACGATGATCTGCAGACGCTCTTTCGCTACCGACGCGGTGCTGGTTTTTTTGCTGGCGCGAAAGAAGTCAAAAAGATTCATTATCTACCTCCAAAAAGGCGCTCGAAGAATCCCTTCTTCTCAACATCAAGGAACCGGTGTTCCACGGTTTTGCCCAACAGACGATCGACGGCATCGCTGTACGCCTTACCGGCGTCGCTCTGGTCGTCGAGAATCACTGGCACGCCTTGGTTGGAAGCCTTGAGTACGGCTTGCGACTCTGGAATCACGCCAAGCAGGGTGACGGCCAGAATCTCCTTGACGTCTTCGACGCCAAGCATTTCGCCGTTGCTGACGCGCTCAGGGTTGTAGCGAGTCAACAGCAGGTGTTCCTTGATCGGGTCTTCGCCGTTTTCGGCGCGTCGCGATTTGCTGGCCAGCAGGCCCAGCATGCGGTCCGAGTCACGTACCGAGGACACTTCCGGGTTGGTCACGACAATCGCTTCATCAGCGAAGTACATGGCCAGGTGGGCGCCTTTCTCGATGCCCGCCGGGGAGTCGCAGACCACGAATTCGAAATCTTCCTTGAGTGCCATCAGCACCTTTTCCACGCCTTCGACGGTCAGCGCGTCTTTGTCGCGGGTCTGACTGGCTGCCAGGACGTAGAGGTTCTCAAGGCGCTTGTCCTTGATCAGGGCCTGCTGCAGGTTGGCTTCGCCATTGACCACATTGACGAAGTCATACACCACACGACGCTCGCAACCCATGATCAGGTCGAGGTTACGCAGGCCGACGTCGAAGTCGACGATGACTGTTTTGTGACCACGCAGAGCGAGGCCGGTACCGATAGCGGCGCTGGTGGTGGTCTTACCCACACCACCCTTGCCGGATGTAACCACGAGAATCTTGGCCAAGGTGTTTCACCCCTAAGGAAAAAGGACTTTTAGCCCCGAAAAACATCTCTTGAAAACTACTGCAGTCGGACAGCCTTGGCTGGAATCGGGCCTGGGGCAGGGTTTACCTCCGGTAAACACCGCTCTACGCCATTTTCCTACTTCGTTTGAGCCGTTTTCACTACGTTTTAGAGATGCTTGGAAAATGCGGCAGTATCCGTTAAAGCCGAATGATGTTCAACACGTCGCCCGACAGGCTGACTTGTACACCGGCCCCCCAGAGCGGGTCGCGACGAAGATCTTCGGAAACCTTGTAATGACCGGCGATGGACAGCAGTTCAGCGCTCATTTGCTGGCAGAAAATCCGTGCCTTGGTGTCGCCTTTGACCCCGGCCAGCGCACGACCGCGCATCGGCCCGTATACATGGATGTTGCCATCGGCCAGAAGTTCCGCCCCCGGACTGACCGAGGACACCACCACCAGGTCGCTGCCCTGGGCGTAGATCTGCTGGCCGCCACGTACTGGCGAAGTGATGATGCGCGTCGGCTTGATGCTCGGCTCCGGTGGTTTTTCCGGTTTTTTGCGCACTTCACCTTCCAGCGGTTCAAGGGCGCGCTCGCGGGCACCCGACGGTGGCAACACCGGCAGGTCGACGGCGATGGCCGCGGCAATGTCCTCGATACGGCTGGCGCGGATGGCCAGGGTACGCAGGCCATGGTGGCGGCATACGCGCATCAGGGCCGGCAGGTCCACCGAGCCTTCACTGGCCGGTAGCTTGTCCAGGGCCAGCACCAGCGGGGCGTTGCTGAAGAAATTAGGTGCCAGAGCTACCTTTGCAGCCAGCTGCCGGTCGAGGATTTCCAGGTCATTGCGGGCCAGCTCCAGCACCGTAATGGCGAGCATGCTGCCCTTCAACTGGAACACGGGATCTTGGTCTAGCAGTTCGGTTTGGCTCATGGTTGGCATACAACGGCTTGTCACTAAAAGTGCCGAGACTTATAACGAGAACGCCCGCAGCCCGCAAGCAGGGTCGAACCGATGTAGAATGCGCGACCTTGTTGTCCGTCCGGAATCGTTAATGGATCGCCCGCAATTTCGAGCTGCATTTCTTTCGCCACGTTTTTGGCCGCTATGGTGCGGTCTAGGGCTGCTGTGGCTGGTTGTCCAGTTGCCGTATGCGTGGCTGTTGCGCATTGGTCGTGTGCTGGGGGCCGGCATGTATCGGGTCGCCAGCGACCGTCGGCGCATCGCCAAACGTAACCTTGAGCTGTGTTTTCCCGAGAAAACTCCCGACGAACGCAAACGTCTGCTCAAGGAAAACTTCGCCTCCACCGGCATTGCCTTCTTTGAAATGGCCATGAGTTGGTGGTGGCCACGCGAGCGCCTGGCGCGCCTGTCGCATATCGAAGGCCTGGAGCATCTCAAGCAGGCCCAGCGCGATGGCCAGGGCGTGATCCTGATGGCCTTGCACTTCACCACCCTGGAAGTCGGCGCGGCGCTGCTGGGCCAGCAACACACCATCGATGGCATGTACCGCGAGCACAAGAACCCGCTATTCGATTTCATCCAGCGTCGTGGCCGCGAGCGGCATAACCTCGACTCCCTGGCCATCGAGCGCGAGGACGTGCGTGGCATGTTCAAGCTGCTGCGCGCAGGCCGGGCGATCTGGTATGCACCGGACCAGGACTACGGCGCCAAGCAAAGTATCTTTGTGCCGTTGTTTGGCATTCTCGCGGCCACGGTGCCGGCCACCAGCAAGTTTGCCAAGCTGGGCAAGGCGCTGGTGGTGCCGTTCACCCAGGAACGCCTGGCCGATGGCAGCGGTTACCGCCTGGTGATCCACCCGCCGTTCAGCGATTTCCCGGGGGCCAGCGACGAAGCCGACTGCATCCGCATCAACCAGTGGATCGAAAGCGCCGTCAGTGCTTGTCCCGAGCAGTACCTGTGGGCGCACCGGCGCTTCAAGAGCCGGCCGCCGGGCGAGCCGAAACTCTACGACAAGCGTGGTTGAGCCTGCGACGGCCTACCGTCAATAACCAGCACCAGGGAGTGTGGCGATGAGTTCGGCTGAACCGGTGACAGGCTTGATTCTTTCCGGCGGCGGGGCTCGGGCGGCGTACCAGGTAGGCGTATTGGCGGCCATCGCGCAACTGTTGCCGGCCGGCGCGGCCAATCCGTTCCCGGTAATCGTCGGCACCTCGGCTGGGGCAGTCAATGCGGTCAGCCTGGCCGCCGGGGCCATGGACTTCACGGCCGCCATCGAACGCCTGACCGCGTTCTGGCAGGGCTTTCGCAGCCATCAGGTGCTGCGCAGCGACTGGCCCGGTGTGATTAGCCAGGCCAGTCGTTTTGTCACCCACAGTCTGCTGGGGATCGGCGCCAAGGTGCCGGTGGCGCTGCTCAACAGCTCGCCCTTGAGTGATCTGCTCCACACCAGGCTGGACCTGTCGGGGATCGATCAGGCCATCGCGCAAAAACAACTGCACGCTGTGGCCGTCACCGCCTTTGGCTATGAATCCGGACAGGCGGTAACCTTTTATCAGGGCGGTCGCAGCATCGACCCTTGGTTGCGGCATCGGCGCATTGGCGTGCCGACCCGGTTGAGCGTCGAGCACCTGCTGGCCAGTTCGGCCATTCCCCTGTTGTTTGCGCCGGTGAAAATCGGCAATGAGTACTTCGGCGATGGCGCGGTACGCCAGTCGGCGCCGATCAGCCCGGCGTTGCACCTGGGGGCGAGCCGGGTGCTGGTAGTGGGTGTCAGTGGCAACCCGCGCGGCGTCGATCCCGACACCTCCCTGCGCACCTACACCGGCCAGCAGCCGTCCTTGGCGCAGATCGGCGGGCACATGCTCAACAGCACCTTCATCGATAGCCTGGAAAGCGACATCGAGTTGCTGCAACGCCTGAACCAGTTCAGCCACTTGCTGCCCGATGGCACACCAACCCGCGCCCTGGGTGTGGCGCCGGTAGAGGTGCTGGTGATTGCGCCGAGCCAGCCGATCGACGAGATCGCCGCACGGCACCGTCAGGAATTGCCGGCGGCACTGCGCCTGTTCCTGCGCGGCCCGGGGGCAACCAAGACTAGCGGGGCAGGGGTATTGAGTTACCTGCTGTTCGAGGCGGGATATTGCAGCGAGCTGATCGAGCTCGGCCGGCGCGATGCCTTGGCCAAGCGGGAGGAGTTGTGTCGGTTTCTTGGGGTGCGGGAGCCGGTGATTCCGGCCTGACAGGCATCGCCCTTCACCCGCCTACGATGCGCGTTGGCGGGTGAAGGGTGATACCGGTTGGTCAGTCCAGACTCAGAAGTGCACCTTGACCAGGAAGCTGGTCACGCTCTGATCGGTCTTGAAGCCCTGGCTGTCTTCAATCCCGTACTTGTTTTTCCAGTAGTCGTACTCGACACCGACGTACAACTGCTTCTCGCCCAGATTCAAGGCCTTGCCCAGGTCGTATTTGACCTGTGGGTTGAAGTGCAGGTTGGCGTGGTATTCGCCTTTGCTGTTGACGTCGTTGTCGACCACCCAGTCCATGAAACCGTCGATCAGCACATCGGAGCCGCCGACAGGGATGGTGTACGACCACACAGGGGTGATCTGCCAGACATCGTCACCCGGACGGTCGCCTTCGGTGTGGCGGTTGTAGAAGTTCAGCTGGAAGTAGTCGAAGCCTGGAATGGCCAGGTCGAAGCCCGGACCGATCAGGTAGGACTCGGTGTCGTCTTCGCCAAACTCGTAGGTCATGGCCAGCAGCACGTCCTTGATTGGGCCAAACTCGAACTTCTGGTCGAAGATCTTGTTGAATGACAGGCGCGGCTGGAGCTCACCGTAGTGGGTGTTCTCACCGGCGAAGGCATCTTCTTTGCCGTTGTAGAAGATCTTGTCGATAAAGAAGAAGTTGTCGCCGTACTTCCAGGCGTCGGCGTGCTCGAAGGTCACGGTCTGCTGGATGCGCGGGTTGACTTGAAAGTCTTTGCCGTAGAGATAGGTCAGGCTGTTGTTCTGCCACTGCAGCAGATCGCCGGCCATGGCCTGGCCCCCTGCCAGCAAGGATCCGGCGAGCATCAGGCTAGTGCACGTACGTTTCATTCGGTTGCTCCCAAAGTAGGTGTTCCACGTTTTTTTTGACGGCGCTCTGGTGTGGCGCCTTTTTTCAGTGCTGCAAAAACCATCCAATCGGTCAGCTTTACAGCTCTTAGCAAGAGCTGGGCCAAGGCATTTAAAAAGGCAAAAAACGCCTGGTCGGCTGTTCGAAAACAGTCGATCAAGCGTCCATTGGGCTTTTGTCTGTCTAGCCTCGTGACCGTCCAGGGCCGGGATAAGTTGGCTTTCTGGTCAGGAATTAAATCCGGGCTTTTTTTTATACCGGATTCAGACGGCCGCGGAGAATACTGGCTCCCGCGCCACGGCTCAAGCGCCCCGCAACAGCGCACCGGTATCAAACCTGGGGCACCGTTGCGGGCCATTCTAGAAGTGCACCTTGATCAGCAGGCTGGCGGTGTTCTGGTTGGTGTCCAGATTGGCGTTGTCCTCGATGCCGTACTTGTTTTTCCAGTAGCTGTATTCGGCCCCGACGTAGATCTGTTTGGCCGGGCCATTGAGGGCCTTGCCCAGGTCGTACTTGATCTGCGGGTTGAGGTGCAGGTTGGCGTGATAGGTGCCGCGTGAGTTCTGGTCGTTGTCCACGACCCAGTCGAGGTAGCCGTCGATCAGCACGTCGGAGCGGCCGGCGGGAATGGTGTAGGACCAGGTCGGGGTGATCTGCCAGACCCCGTCACCTGGGCGCGGCCCTTCGGTCTGGCGTCGGTAGAAGTTCAGGGTCACGTAGTTGAACCCGGGCACCGCCAGGTCGAAGCCGGGGCCAATCAGGTAGGCTTCGCTTTCGCCTTCGCCATACTCATAGGTCATGGCCAGCAATACGTCCTTGATCGGACCTAATTGCAGTTTCTGGTCGAAGATCTTGCCTGCCGACAGGCGTGGGCTGAACTCGCCGTAAAAGCTGTGGGGGCCTTTGTTGGGGTCTTCCTTGCCGTTGTAGAAGATCTTGTCGACGAACAGAAAGGTGTCGCCGTACTTCCAGCGGTCAGCGTGCTCGAAGGTCACGGTCTGCTGGATCGATGGGTTGATCGCGAAATTCTTGCCGTACAGGTAGCTCAGGCTGTTGGTTTGCCACAGCAGCAGGTCGCCGGCCATGGCCTGGCTCGCGGCCAACAGGCTGGTGCCCAACAGTAGGCTTGTGTGTGTACGAATCATCTGTTGCTCCCTTTTTGTTTTTATTTTTGCTCTTGCAGGCAGCCGCCAACCCTGTAGGCGCTGGCAGCCAGCGCCTACAGGGGATGTTGCGTTTGCATCAGTGCGGGTGAGCGGCGCAATCGTTGATGGCAGCCCGTTCGCTGCCACCCAGGATGTTGAACAACAGGTTCAGCGTCAGCGCGCTGAGGGTGGCCATGGCAATGCCGCTGTGGGTGATCGGGCTCATCCACAGGGGCAGGTGGGCGAAGAATTCCGGCCGGACCACCGGGATCAGGCCCATGCCGATACTCACCGCCACCAGCAATTGATTGCGCCGGTCGGCGATGTCGGCTTCCTGGAGGATCTTGATCCCGGTGGCCGCGACCATGCCGAACATGGCGATAGCCGCGCCGCCCAGCACTGCCGGCGGGATCGAGGCCACCAGGAACGCGGCCTTGGGCAGCAGGCTCAGGAGGATCAGCAACCCCCCGGCAACGATGGTGACCGAGCGGCAACGCACGCCAGTCATCTGCACCAGGCCAATGTTCTGGGCAAACGAGGAGTGGGTGAAGGTGTTGAGGAAGCCGGCGAAGAACGAGGCGCCGGCATCACACAGCAAGCCGCGACGCAGCATGCGCGGGCAGACTTCCTGGCCGGTGATCTTGCCCAGCGCCAGGAACATCCCGGTGGACTCGACGAAGATGATCACCACCACCAGGCACATCGACAGGATCGGCGCCAATTCAAACTTGGGCATGCCGAAGTGCAGCGGCGTGACGATCTGCAGCCAGGGCGCCTGGGTCATGCCGCTGAGGTCGACCATGCCCAAAAGGCCACAGAGGATGTAGCCCAGGGTCATGCCGATCAGCACCGAAATGTTGACCCAGAACCCGCGCATGAAGCGGTGTACCAACAAGATGGTGCCCAGCACCAGGGCGGCGATGGCAAGGTAGATGGGGGAACCGAATTGTGCGACGGAACTGCCGCCGCCTGCCCAGTTCACCGCGACGGGGAACAGTGACAAACCGATCGAGGTGATGACGGTACCGGTCACCAGAGGCGGGAAGAAACGCACCACCTTGGACATGAACGGTGCGATCAGCATGCCGAAGAACCCTGCGGCAATGGTCGCGCCGAAGATGCCTTGCAAGCCGATGCCGGGCATGCCGGCCATGGCCACCATGCTGCCGACCGCCGCGAAGCTGGCGCCCATCATCACCGGCATGCGAATGCCCATGGGGCCGATGCCCATTGACTGGACGATGGTGGCGATCCCGGCGACCAGCAGGTCGGCATTGATCAGAAAGGCGATTTCTTCACGACTCAGGCCAGCGGCCTGTCCGATGATCAACGGCACCGCAATGGCGCCGCCGTACATCAACAGAACGTGTTGCAGACCTACCAGGATCAGTTGCAACAACGGCAGGCGCGCGATGGCGGGTGCGTCGGGGATGCGCGCTTCGGATGACACGGACATGCAACACCTCGGATCTTTTTTATTCTTGTGATTTTGTGCAGCAGGGAGGACCGCGGCGCGGCCAATCGCTGGCAAGCCAGCTCCCACAGGATTCAGGTGATCCTTGTGGGAGCTGGCTTGCCAGCGATGCTTTTCGTTACTTAATTGGTCTGGGCTCCCTGCACGATCCAGGCGCCGATCAGGTCACGTTCCTGCTGGGTCATCTGGGTGATGTTGCCCAGTGGCATGATCTGCGTGGTGACTGCCTGGGCTTGAATGCGCGGGGCGTTCTGGCGGATCTGCTCGGGTGTGTCGAACATCACGCCGCCCGGGGCGGCACTGAACAGCGGGCTGGTGGGCTTGGCCGAGTGACAGACCGCGCAGCGTTCCTGGATCACACTGTGCACCTTGTCAAAGCCTGGACCGGTATTGGCTGCCTGGGCCGGGGCTGCAGGTGCAGCGGCTGGCGTGGCATCGGCCGGTTTCGCACCACCACCGACGGCGGTTTCCGGCAGCGGCTGGTACTGGATCTGCGCGGGGGCCTTGGCCACTTCCGGGCTGGTCATCGGCGCGGGGCCGGTAACGTACGCCAGGCTGATCATGCCTACGGCCGCGACTGGCAGGGTCCAGGCGAACTTGTGGCTGTCGTGGCGGGTGTTGAAGTAGTGACGCACCAACACCGCCAGCACCGCGATCCCGGCCAGGATCAACCAGTTGTACTGGCTGCCGTAGGTGCTCGGGAAGTGGTTGCTGATCATGATGAACAGCACAGGCAAGGTGAAGTAGTTGTTGTGTCGCGAACGCAGCAGGCCCTTGGCCGGCAGGGCCGGGTCCGGGGTGCGGTTCTCGGCGATCGCCGCCACCAGTGCCCGTTGTGCCGGCATGATGATGCGGAACACGTTACCGACCATGATGGTGCCGATGATGGCGCCCACGTGCAGGTAAGCACCCCGGCCGCTGAACACTTTGCTGAAGCCGTAGGCCGCGCCGATGATCAGGACGAACAGGATGAAACCCAGCAGGGCAGGGCGTTTGCCCAGGGCCGAGTCGCACAGGAAGGAGTAGATGAACCAGCCGGCGAACAGCGAACCGATGCCCAGCAGAACCCCTTCAGGGCCGCTCAGGCTGCTGCCAGGTGCCAACAGGTACAGGGTCGGGTTGGAGTAGAACACCACGCACAGCAGCGCGATCCCCGACAACCAAGTGAAGTAGGCCTCCCACTTGAACCAGTGCAGGTTGTCCGGCATGGTCGGTGGAGCCAGTTTGTATTTCTCCAGGTGGTAGATCCCGCCACCGTGAATCGCCCAGAGATCGCCCGCCAGACCGTTCTTCGGGTTGACCCGATTGAGGTTGTTTTCCAGCCAGACAAAATAGAACGACGCGCCGATCCAGGCGACGCCAGTGATCATGTGAACCCAGCGCACGCTCAGGTTCAGCCATTCGAACAGATGTGCTTCCACAGTCTTTACCTCTCGCCTGTCACTCTGTCGTCGAGTGATCAGGCCTTCTCTTATTGGTGGGGGGCAAGGATCAAGCGTTGATCCTCTTTGAAAAAATGCTCATCGCAGTTATTGCCTGTGCCACTGCGATCAACCACCAGGAAGTCATCCCGCTTTTCGATCGTCAGCACCGGGTGGTGCCAGACGCCGCGATGGTAATTAATGCCCTGCCTGCCGTTGGTGACGAAGGCGCGGACCAAGCCTGATACAGGTTCATCGCCAACGGGCGCGACCACGATCAGAAAGGGGTTGCCGAGCAGCGGAATGAAAGCCTGGCTGCCCAACGGGTGACGCTCCAGCATGCAAACGGTCAGCGGCATGTCCTGCGCGTCGGCGCGGAAAATGCTGATGATCGCGTTGTCTTCTGGCTTGGCGGTTTCCACCGTCGCCAGTTTATGGAAGCGCATGGTCGAACCGTTGTTGATCATGAAGTGATCGCTGCCGTCGGTTTCGATTACGTCACCGAAAGGGGCGAAGGCTTCTTTGGTCAGCGGTTCAATCGTCAATGTGCGCATGCTGTTCTTCTTATCCGGATTCTGTGTTGTTGGTTCTATCGTCATCGCTGGCAAGCCAGCTCCCACAGGTTGTGTGTACACCACCATTCCTTGTGGGAGCGGGCTTGCCCGCGATTAGGGGCGACGCTTATTTAGCTACCTTGCCCAGTACACGCAGGCGGCTCACACCACCATCCGGGAATACGTTCAGGCGGATGTGGGTGATCGGGCCCAGGGCCTTGATCTGCTCGGCGAAGGTGTGTTCGGCGTGCATTTCCAGCTTCTGTGCCGGCAACAGTTCGCGCCAGAACAACGACTGGGTTTCGATCTGGCTGTCGGTACCGCCCTTGACGAACGCGCCCTGGATCGAGCAAGTGTCTGGGTAGTTGCCCTTGAAGTGCAGGGTGTCGACGACAATTTTCTCGATCTCGCCCGGGTGGCCCAGGGCGACGATCACCCAGTCATTGCCAGGTGTGCGACGACGGGCAGTTTCCCAGCCATCGCCCATGTTGATCCCGCGGCCTGGGTTGAGGATGTTGCTCATGCGGCCGAAGTGTTCATCGGAGCAGGCCAGGGCACGACCGCCATTCAAGGCAGCAGCCAGGTCAACCTGCTCGTTGTCGCCAACGGCCGACCAGTCGCGGAACGGAATGCCGTACACACGCAGACGGGCCACGCCACCATCAGGGTAGATGTTGAAACGCAGGTGGCTGAACGACTGGTCGTTGTTGATTTCGTGGAAATGGTGGCTATTGCCCTGCAGCTCGACAGCCGACAGGACTTCGGTCCATTGGGTGTTTGCGTCCGGCTCACCGGAGGTCAGGAAGCAGGCTTCCAGGGAGGCCGATGGCGGGAAGTTGCCGGTGAAGAATGAAGTGTCGATGTCCACACCCTTGATCGAACCCGGTACACCCAGGCGGATCACAGCGCTGTCGTAGCCTTCGAAGCGCTTGCGGCGCGACTCCCAGCCGTCCATCCACTTGCCGTTGTCATCGAAAACGCCCTCCTTCCATACGGCCGGGGTCGGCTGGAACAGACGGTTGGCGTCGGCAAACCAGTCATCGGTGACCGAGATGATCTTGGTGCCCAGGCGGGCGTCGGCCAGGTTGACGAACTTCTCGAAAGGTACGGCGTAAGCTTTCATTCTTCTTGTCTGCCTTAAATAGAGTGGCTGGGGATGGTCGTTTAGAGGGTCAGTAATCGAAACAACGCGATCTTGTTGATCTCTGCCAACGCGCACTTGAACTCGGTGTCGACCGGGTTGTGGATGCGTGTTTCGAACGCTGCGAGGATCTGATGCCGGTTGCTGCCTTTTACCGCCATGATGAAGGGAAACTTGAACTTGGCTTTGTAGGCGTCGTTCAGCTCGGTGAAGCGAGAAAACTCTTCGGCCGTGCATTGGTGAATACCGGCGCCGGCTTGTTCATTGGTGCTGGCTTCGGTCAGTTGGCCCTGGACGGCAGCTTTGCCGGCCAGGTCCGGGTGAGCGTTGATCAGCGCAAGCTGGCTTGCGTGATCGGCGCTCAACAGGATGTCGCTCATGCGCTGGTGCAGGGTTTCGATCTCGTCGATCGAAGCGTCCTGGCCCAGGTCGAAGGCCTTTTCGGCCACCCATGGCGAATGTTCGTAGATATCGGCGAAAGCGCTGACGAAGGCGTCACGGCTCAGGCTCGAGGGTTTCAGCGTTTGAAAGGTGGTCATTTCGACGCCCCTTGGTACGGGTGGGTTTGTTGCCAGTGGCGAGCGATGTCGACGCGGCGGCTGAACCACACCTGTTCATGACTTTTAGCGTATTCGATAAAGCGCTTGAGCGAAGCCAGGCGCGCCGGACGACCGATCAGGCGACAGTGCAGGCCGATAGACAGCATCTTCGGCGCCTCGGCGCCTTCGGCGTAGAGCACGTCAAACGCATCCTTGAGGTATTCGAAGAAGTCGTCGCCCTTGTTGAAACCCTGGACCTGGGTGAAACGCATGTCGTTGGTGTCCAGGGTGTAGGGGATCACCAGGTGCGGCTTGCCGGTCGGGTTGTTCGGTTCCCAGTAGGGCAGGTCGTCGTCGTAGGTGTCGCAGTCGTAGAGGAAACCGCCTTCTTCCATCACCAGTCGCCGGGTGTTCGGGCCGGTGCGGCCGGTGTACCAGCCCAATGGGCGCTCGCCGGTGATTTCAGTGAGGATGCGGATGGCTTCGAGCATGTGCTCGCGCTCTTGCGCTTCGTCCATGTACTGGTAGTCGATCCAGCGATAGCCGTGGCTGCAGATCTCGTGGCCGGCCTCGACCATCGCGCGGATCACGTCCGGGTGGCGCTGGGCGGCCATGGCCACGGCGAAGACGGTCAGCGGAATGTCGAATTCCTTGAACAGCTTGAGAATCCGCCAGACGCCGACACGGCTGCCATACTCGTACAAGGACTCCATGCTCATGTTGCGCTCGCCCTGCAGCGGCTGCGCCGAGACCATTTCCGAAAGGAAGGCTTCCGATTCTTTGTCGCCGTGCAGGATGTTGCGCTCGCCGCCTTCTTCGTAGTTGAGCACGAAGGACAAAGCGATGCGGGCATTGCCCGGCCAGTGTGGGTGGGGAGGGTTACTGCCGTAACCGATCAGGTCGCGTGGGTAGTCAGCGCTCACTGCAGTCTTCCTTCTTATTCGAGTTTGCTTATTCGCGATAAGGGGTGGTGTGGCGGCCTGATGGTGAGATGACAGGCTGGCGTCACAGCGATGGAGTGATTGTATACAACTTTATGTGCGCTTTGTAAGCCTGATTTTTTCCATTTTTCATCAACTGTCATCTTCCAGTGCTACTGCAAGAAACCTGCCTGACTGGTCAGCTTATGGATGAGAGGTCGTGATTGGCTGTGGTTTTGCGGATAAACCAGGCGAGGCGGGCAGGTCAGGAAGCTTGGGATAAAAAGTCATTATTATTGTGTACAATTTTTATTGAAAGTGTCTTAATCAGCTGCTCGCCGCAACTTTTCGTGCTCCGAAAGGGTGCGGTCTCCTTTTCAACTGACTTCGGGAGGCGCGAGGCCTGACTGCCGTACACGCGGGCAGGCGCGCAGAATCAATGGGACGTTTGACTACACACGTTTTGGATGCAGCACACGGTTGCCCGGGCAGCTCGATCAAGGTCGAGTTGTACCGCGTTGAGGGTTCGCAGCTGGAATTGGTCGCCAGCGCACTGACCAACAGCGATGGCCGTTGTGATGCGCCCTTGTTGCAAGGCGATGACTACCGGTCCGGGGTCTATCAGCTGCAGTTTCATGCCGGCGACTACTACCGCGCCCGCGGTGTCCAGCTGCCGGAGCCGGCGTTCCTGGATGTGGTGGTACTGCGTTTCGGCATCTCGGCCGAGCAGGATCACTACCATGTGCCGTTGCTGATTTCGCCGTATAGCTATTCGACCTACAGAGGAAGCTAGATCCCCCAAGAATCTGCGCAAAAAGCTTCTTTGGTCCTTCGCCCGCTCACACTGCGGGCTTTTTTTCGTCCCGGGAAAAGTGTGGCGCCTGTATGCACGCCATCGCGGGCAAGCCCTGCTCCTACGGTTTTGCAGGGTGATGCAAATCCTGCAGGAGCAAGGCTTGCCCGCGATGCTTTTAGCGGCTCAGCAGGGAAGCTGCGCCCGCGCCACTGAACAAGCCGGCGCTGATCCGGTTGAACCAGCTTTGCCCCTTGCCGCTGCGCAGGTAGCGCGCGGCACCATGGGCGCCAAGGCCGTAGGCCAGCTTGCAGCACAGGTCGAGCAGGGTCCAGGTGACGATCATGATCAGCAGCTGCGGCAGGAACGGCTGCTGTGCGCTGAGGAACTGGGGCAGGAAGGCGGCGAAGAACAGGATGTCCTTGGGATTGCTCGCCCCCAGGACAAAGGCGCGCCCGAACAGTGCGCGAAAGCGCGGCACAGCGGCCGCCTGGGGCACTTCAGTGGCGTGGGCCGGTTGCCGGGACTGCTGCCAGCTCTGCCAGGCGAGGTAGAACAGATACAGGGCGCCGACGATCTTCAGCGCGCTGAACAGTTGCTCCGAGGCCAGCAGCAACGCGCCAAGGCCCAGGGCCGAGGCGCTCAGCAGGCAGATCGAGGCAAACACCCCGCCGAGAAACGCCGGGTAAGAGCGGCGCAAACCGTAGTTCAGGCTGTTGCTGATCATCAATAACGACAAGGGGCCCGGGATCAGGATCACGACCAGGGCGGCGCCGCTGAACAGCAGCCAGGTTTCCAGACTCATCACTTTCCTCCATATGTGCAAAAGCCCCACCCGACGGGGTGAGGCTGGGTCACGCTTGAAACGCTTACAAGAAAATGAACTTGGCGATAAAGATCGCGCAAAGAACCCACAGGCTTACGGATATTTCCTTGTACTTGCCAGTACCGGCCTTCAGGGCCACGTACGTGATAAAGCCCAGCGCGATACCGTCGGCGACCGAAAAGGTCAGGGGCATCATGATCGCGGTGACGATCGCCGGAATGCTGTCGGTGGCTTCGTCCCACTCGATGTGAGCCATGCCGCCCATCATCAGCATCGCCACATAAATCAATGCACCGGCGGTGGCATACGCCGGAATCATGCCTGCCAGCGGTGCGAAGAACATTGCGGCAATAAATAGCACGCCGACGGTCACCGCGGTAAGACCAGTGCGACCACCCGCAGCCACACCCGCGGCACTTTCCACATAGCTGGTTACTGGAGGCACGCCGACCACCGCACCAAACACGCTGGAGGCACTGTCGGCCTTCATGGCGCGGGAGAGGTTTTCGATCTTGCCGTCCTTACCCACCAGGTTGGCCCGTTGCGCGACACCCATCAGGGTCCCGGCGGTGTCGAACATGTGCACGAAGAGGAACGCCAGCACCACGCTGATCATGCTGACGTTGAACACGCCAGCGACGTTCATGGCCATCCAGGTCGGCGCCAGGCTCGGCGGAGCGGACATGATGCCCTCGTAGTGCACCAGGCCCAGGCCCCAACCGGCCAGGGTCACGGTGATGATGCTGATGAGGATGGCGCCGAAGACCCGGTGATAGCTGAGGATGGCGATCATCAGGAAGCAGATGGCGGCCAGCAGCGGGCCTGGCTCGCGCAGGGAACCGAGCTTGATCAGGGTAGCCGGGCTGTCGACCACGATGCCGGCGGTCTTCAGGCCGATCAACCCGAGGAACAGGCCGACACCGGCCCCCATGGCATAACGCAGGCTCACCGGAATGCTATTGAGCAGCCATTCGCGGATTCGCGAGAAGGTCAGGATCATGAACAACACACCGGAGACGAACACCGCGCCCAGTGCGGTTTCCCAGTTGTAGCCCATGGTCCCGACCACGGTGTAGGTAAAGAACGCGTTCAAGCCCATGCCCGGCGCCAGGCCCACTGGCCAGTTGGCGTACAGCCCCATCAACAGGCAACCCAGCGCTGCGGCGATGCAGGTGGCGACAAAGGCCGCACCGTGATCGATGCCGGCATCGGCCATGATGTTCGGGTTGACGAAGATGATGTAGGCCATGGTGATAAAGGTGGTCAGGCCGGCGATCAGCTCGGTCTTCACCGTGGTGCCATGCACGCTGAGTTTAAACAGGCGCTCCAGCCAGCCGGTACGTACGGGGGGCGAGAGATCCAGCGTCGGTGCTTCGGATTTGCGGCTTTCCACAGCGAGTACTCCTCAAGAGTTTTATTGTTATTTCCAGAGCCGGACACAGAGGTGGGCAGCGGCTCTTTGAGGCACTTGCGAATTTGTTGACCTCTTGGTCAGGAACTCGCACGAAGCGAATTATGCTTTTGTATACAAATAAAGCAAATAATGTTTTCGGTTTTGTCGACGAAAAATCTGGCGATAGGGATATATCGCCAGTGGATCCAGACTGAGGGCTCAGTCTGCGAGCGCTTGGGTTTGCCCCAGGGCCTTGTTTACCGCCAGCCAGCCATCCACCGCCGCTTCACCCGCCTCGGCAAACACGCGCTCGAGCAGCTTCACCTGTTCACGGCGCAGCGCGGCTTCGAAGCGCACACCTTCGGTCGTCAGTTGCAGCAGGCGCTTACGTTTGTCGTCCACGGCCGCCACGCTGTCCACCAGGTGCATTTCCAGCAATTGGCGCAAGGGCATGTTCAGTGCCTGTTTGCTGACACCCAGTAGCGCGAGCAATTCCTTGACGCTCAAGCTCGGGTAGCGGGCGATGAAAAACACGATGCGCTGGTGCACCCGGCTGAGGCCTCGGCGTTCGAGCATTTCGTCGGCTTTGGCAGTGAAGGCCTGGTAGCCGAAAAAAAACGCTTCCATGGCGGCTTGCTGGGTGCTTTGGGATTTAAGGTCAAGCATATTGACGTATCTGTCCGGGCTGGCGTAATTTCGGTCAACCAGTTTGACTTAATTTCCTTGGCCTTTGCTACCGGTGACCCCCATGGCTTTTTCCGAACGTGTTGCGCGCCTCAAGAGTTCCTTGATCCGTGAAATCCTCGCCGCGGCCCAGCGCCCGGAAGTGATGTCGTTTGCCGGCGGCCTGCCGGCCGAAGCCATGCTGCCAAAGGTGCAGTGGGCCGATATGCCAGTGTCCATGGGCCAATACGGCATGAGTGAAGGCGAGCCGGCGCTGCGTGAAGCATTGGCGGCAGAGGCGCGTGCCCTCGGCGTACCCTGTGAGGCGAACCAGGTGTTGGTGGTCAGCGGCTCACAACAGACCCTCGACCTGGCGGCCAAGCTGTACATCGACCAAGGCACGCAGATCCTGCTCGAGGCGCCGACCTACTTGGCCGCGCTGCAAATCTTCCAGCTGTTCGGTGCCGATTGCCTGAGCGTGCCGCTGGAGGCCGACGGCCCCGACCTGGTGAAGCTGCGGGCGCGCCTGGAGCAACATCGGCCGGCGTTCATCTACCTGATCCCGACCTTCCAGAACCCCTCTGCGGTGCGCTACAGCGAGGCCAAGCGCGATGGCGTGGCGGCGTTGCTCGACGAATTCGGCGTGACCCTGATCGAGGATGAGCCGTACCGCGAGCTGACATTCGATGGCGCCAGCGCCACGCCGATTGTCAGCCGCTTGCAGCGGGCCAGTTGGATCTACACCGGCACCGTGTCCAAGACCTTGTTGCCGGGCTTGCGTGTCGGCTACCTGATTGCCAGCCCGGACCTGTTCCCGCATCTGCTACGGCTCAAGCAGTCGGCGGACCTGCACACCAACCGTGTTGGTCAATGGCAGGCCTTGCAATGGATCGGCACCGAGCGCCTGCGTGATCACCTGAGCGAGCTGCGGGATTTCTACCGAGTTCGGCGCGATGGATTCCAGGCGGCGCTGCAGCGGCATTTCAGCGAGCTGGCGGATTGGGAACTGCCGCAGGGTGGTCTGTTTTTCTGGCTGACTCTCAAGCAGCCGCTCGACACCCGAACCTTGCTCAAGGCTGCACTGGCCAATGATGTGGCGTTCATGCCGGGGGAACCGTTCTTTCCCGAGCCGGATTGCAACCTGGGGCACCTGCGGCTGAATTTCAGCCACATTGACCCGGCGCGCCTGGATGAAGGGCTCAAGCGATTAGCGGCGGTGGTGCGCGAGGGACAGGCGCGGCAGGCGGCGTAAGGGGAAGCTAGACAAGCATAAACCGGCCAATGGGCCGGTTTATGCTTGTCTGGGGTTTGTGTTTCTAGCGCCCAACGATCAGGCCGCGGCGAAACGCTGGTCCAGGTAATCGATGATTACCTTGGACTCATACATCCAGGTGGTCTGGCCGTTCTCTTCGATGCGCAGGCACGGCACTTTGATCTTGCCGCCTTGCTCCAGCAGGGTCTGGCGGTCCTGCTCGTTGTTCTTTGCATCGCGCAGGGCCACCGGCACGTTCAGGCGACGCAGGGTGCGGCGGGTTTTCACGCAGAACGGGCAGGCGTGGAACTGGTACAGGGTCAGGCCCTTGGCGGCGGCTTCGACCTGGGCCTGGGCGGCGGCAGGGCGCTGCTTTTTACCAGGACGGGTGATGAAGTCGATGAAGATGATCAACTGGCCGAGGCCGACACGAAGCGCTTTGACGAACACGATGTAAGCCTCACGGGGCAAATGGGAATGGCGCGCAGCTTACCTGATTTTTCACGGACGAAAAAAAACCGGCGATGAACGCCGGTTTTCCGGGTGCCGCGTGTTACTTGATCAGGCTGAGAAACTCGCTGCGGGTGGCCGCATTTTCGCGGAACTCACCGAGCATCACCGAAGTGATCATCGACGAATTCTGTTTCTCCACACCGCGCATCATCATGCACATGTGCTTGGCCTCGATCACCACTGCAACGCCCAGGGCGCCGGTGACTTGCTGCACCGCATCGGCGATCTGGCGACTGAGGTTTTCCTGGATCTGCAGGCGGCGGGCGTACATATCGACGATCCGCGCGACTTTCGACAGGCCCAGTACCTTGCCACTCGGAATGTAGGCGACGTGCGCCTTGCCGATGAAAGGCAGCAGGTGGTGTTCGCACAACGAGTAAAGCTCGATGTCCTTGACCAGTACCATTTCGCTGTTGTCGGAGCTGAACAAGGCACCGTTGGTGACTTCTTCAAGTGTCTGTTCATAACCGCGGCAAAGGTACTGCATGGCTTTGGCGGCACGCTTTGGCGTGTCGAGCAGGCCCTCGCGGGACACGTCCTCGCCCAGTTGGCCGAGAATCGCGGTGTAATTCTGTTCCAGGGACATGAAACTACCTGTGGGATTTTACGCAAAGGGCAAGGGTACGGTGGCGGACACGGCGCTGCAAGCGTGACGCGTCAGCTTTACTCGTCGCGGCCTTCCATCATGGTTCGTTTGAGCATCACATACACCGCACCGGCGCCGCCGTGCTTGGCCTGGCAGGAGGTAAAGCCCAGGACCTGTGAATGCTGGCGCAGCCAGGTGTTGACGTGGCTTTTGATCATCGGGCGCTTGCCGTCCAGGCGCACGGCCTTGCCGTGGGTCACGCGCACGCAGCGGATTTCGAATTTTGTCGCTTCGGCGAGAAATGCCCAGAGCGTCTCGCGGGCCTTTTCCACGTTCATGCCGTGCAGGTCGAGGCTGCCTTCGAACGGGATCTGCCCGATCTTGAGCTTGCGCATCTGGCTTTCCTGGACCCCGTCACGTGCCCACATCAACTCGTCTTCCGGACCGACATCGATCACGAATTGGTCGGACAGGCCGTCCACAGCCGCCACGTCGGTACGAATGGTCGCTGCCTGGCGCAGCTTGGCAATTTGCGCGCGGTCAGCCTTGGGCTTACCGGTTTCGGCGCGGTCGTGCTTGATCGGCTTGACGCCTTGGATCGCACTTTTGAACAGGGAAAAATCGTCGTCTTGCATGTCAGCCTCCGCGAAGGGCGGCCAGTTTACCCAAGTCGAGGTGAATCGGGCGCGGCAAAACGCGTCACGCGCGACTCAGTCATGCTTTTTCATCAAATGCGGGGCCATGTTCAGCTCGCGAGGTTGACGCATGCGGCGGCGACAGCGACGCCAGAACGCGACACCCAGGTAGAGCAGCAACAGGCCAATCGCCAGAATGATCGCCGAGCCCAGCGGGCTGGCGTTCAGTTCACCCAGTGCGGGCGGACGACCAAGCAGGCTGGCAGCACCGGCCATTGCCAGCAGCACACCGAGGGTGGCGAGCAGGGCGGCGAATGCAGCGCCGAAACGATAACGCCAGTTGCGTTGCCCTTTGGGGCGCAAGCGGCGAGCGTCAAATCCATCGGATATCTTCATTCCGACCTTCCTCAATGGGTATCGGCCCTTCGACCGGGAGTTGACCGGGTTGTTCCTGAGGCTAAGGCAAATAGAGGAAATGAGAGTCTTTTGCGGATGAGCGGCGATGATCGCCGCTCATCCGCGGGCGATCAGATCAGGTCCCGGGTCTGGGCGAGGGTGGCGAAGTTGTCAGCCATGATCGCCATTTCGGTCTGCTGGACGTGCTCGGCAGTCAGTACGCCGCCCTTGTAGGGCAGGTCCCGGGTGGCGCAGGCGTCTTCGACCAGGGTGCAGCGAAAGCCCAGGTTCTTGGCCGCACGCACGGTGGTACTGACGCTGGAGTGACTCATGAAGCCGCAGACGATCAGGTCCAGGGAGCCAAGGTCCTGCAGGCGTTTTTCCAGGGGCGTGCCGTGGAACGCGCTGGGCAGCAACTTGCCGATGAGGGTTTCGTCGCTCAGGGGTTCGAGGCCGGGAATGAACTCACCGCGCTCGCCCTGGGGGTCGAACAGGCCGCCGACGGTGCCCAGGTGATGCACATGGACAATCGGTCGCCCCGCGGCCCGGGCCGCTGCGAGCAGTTGCTGGATGTTGGCCACGGCCTCTGCCATGCCGGTCAGGGCCAGCGGGCCGCTGAGGTATTCTTTTTGTGCATCGATGATCACCAGTGTCGCGTGGGCCAGATTGGCTGGCGCGTAACCACGACCGCTGAGTTGAAACATCGTCTTTGGAACGGACATTCTGGGGCTCCTTCGAGTGGGGCTTTTGCGACATTGTCCTCTGGCTGAGCGCTTCTGTGAATCGCTACCATCGTAGGCACCGTCGTTGCTGGGCTGCAGCCTGTCAAGAGCTGACCGGATGTTCAACCAAAAGCTGAAAAAACCGGATAAATCCTACATTTGCCCAAGGGTTTTTTCATTGATCGTCGGGGCAGGTTTAGGCTGTTAGAATCCCCGGTCGTTTTTTTCAGGAGTTTACCCCGTGATCACTTCCCGTCTGCGCACTTTGCGCGACCATATTCGTTGGGCTGTCAGCCGTTTTCATGGGGAGGATCTGTTTTTCGGCCATGGGACCGACAACGCCTGGGATGAAGCCCGTCAACTAGTGCTGGGGGCGTTGCACCTGCCTTGGGAAATCGCCGACAGCTACCTGGACTGCGCGCTCGAAGACGACGAACTGGTCAACCTGCAGCGGTTGCTCAAGCGCCGTATCGAAGACCGCATTCCCACTGCCTACCTGCTGGGCGAGGCCTGGTTCTGCGGCATGTCGTTCATTGTCGATGAGCGCGTGTTGATCCCGCGTTCACCGATTGGCGAACTGATCGAAAAACGCTTCGTTCCCTGGCTGGACAGCGAGCCGGCGCGCATTCTCGACCTGTGCACCGGTTCCGGTTGCATCGGCATCGCCTGTGCCTATGAGTTCCAGGACGCTGAAGTGGTGCTGGCGGACTTGTCGTTCGAAGCCCTTGAGGTGGCCAACCAGAATATCGAGCGCCATGGCGTCGATGAGCGGGTGTACACGGTCCAGGGCGACGGATTCGACGGTTTGCCTGGCCAGCGTTTCGACCTGATCGTGTCCAATCCACCGTACGTGGATGCCGAAGACTTTGCCGATATGCCGGACGAGTTCCAGCACGAGCCCGAGCTGGGCCTGGCCTGTGGCGAAGACGGTCTGAACCTGGTGCGGCGCATGCTCGCGCAGGCGGCCGATCACCTGAACGAGAAAGGCTTGCTGATTGTCGAGGTGGGCAACAGCCAGGTACACGTCGAGGCGCTGTACCCGGAAGTCGATTTCGCCTGGCTGGAGTTCGAACGCGGCGGCCACGGCGTGTTCATGCTCAGCGCTGAGCAATGCCGTGAACACCAGGCACTGTTTGCATCACGGGCCTGATCCATCCTTCGCGAGCAAGCTCGCTCCCACGGGTTGTTACGAATCCTTGTAGGAGCGAGCGCCCGCTTGCGGCGCCCGCTTGCGGCGCCCGCTTGCGGCCTGCTCGCGATGGTCTGCAGAGCGCCGCGCATACCCTGAATGTGCGCGTTGACGTTCTTCGCGGGCAAGCCTTGCTCCTACAGAAGTTGGCGGTGGTCAGCGGTGTGTGGCGATCCAGATCAGCAAACCGGCCTGGAACACTGAAAACGCCACCAGGCAGGTAATGGTGAAGCGCAAACCGGTTTCTTCGCGTTTGAATTTGCTGACGGTTTCTTCCTGCTTTTGCTGTTTGACTTCCTGTTCAGCCAGGTTCTGCTCGGCTTGCTGCAACATCTGCGCGGCTTCGAGGATTTCCACGAACTGCAGCTTCTCGGTGTTCCAGTCGCCCAGCAGGTCACCGACCTTGCCGGCCTTGACGCTGCCTTTCAAATGCTGGGCGTCGGCATAGACCACGTCAAAACCGTGCACCCGCAAAAAATGGTCGCGGCGCAAGCGCGTGTCTTCGACCAAGGCATCCTTGTTGCTCAGGTCCATCGCATCAAAGCTGTAGCTCGCCCACTTTTTCTTCGCCCAGGTAATGCCTTGGGCCGCGAGAAAACGCCCGATGCCGCGGTTCATTGGTTCTATCTGCACACCGCTGTCGGGGCCGAAGTGCACGCGCCGCTGTTCGTGGTCGACCCAGACGTCCAGGTGGTTCTGCTCCTTGCGCACCCGCTGGCCCGGCAACGTGATGCTCATGCGCAACAGGCTGCGCTCCTTGTTGTTGCGCTCGGCATAGCCGAACTCGACAAAGCGCAACGGCCGGCCCCCGGTGCTGCGATCGGTTTTCAGCGGCGCCAGGCGCAGCATCCGCCGGTGCTCGGCCGCAACGTCCGCCCACGGCTGCTGCGCCGCTTCGGGGGCCGTTGTGTCGGGCGTGGTGTCGGGTGATTTGTGGGTATCAGTCATAACGGCGAGATCCTGTCCAAGCGCTGCTTGTCGACAGACAATGGGCTGTCGACACTGGCTTATCGGCCGAATTGCGCAGGACTGGAGGGTAAAACCGGGCTAACTTCGAGCAATTGCATCAATAAAGCCGAGGATCCGGGTGCCGAGTTCTGCCGCCAGTGGCAGTTGCGGATCCTTGTAGGACGCCACCTGGCGCTTGATGTCGTTGGGCACGATGCGCATCACGTGGTTCATGCCCTCGATCACCACCAACTGGGCGTCGGGCTTGGCAGCCTTGAGCATTTGCGCATCCCCGACACCGACCTGCATGTCATTGCTGCCCTGGACGATCAGCGCGGGCATGTGCAGGCGGGCGAATGCGGCGGCCGGGTCCTGGCGGAACAGGCTGATCAAGTAGGGTTGCACGCTGGGGCGAAAGATCACTTGCAGCGCCGGCGGCACATTGCTGTCCACCTGGCCGGCCTTGAGGCTGTCCAGCAGTTCATTGCTGCGCAGCAGCAACTGGGGCGGCAGGCGGTGGCTCAACTGTTGGCGCAACACCTGATCCACCGGTCGTGCGCTGCCGGACAGGGAAATCAGGCCGGCGGCGTCCACCTGGGGAGCGGCAAGGGTGGCTACCAGTGCCCCTTCACTGTGCCCCAATAGAATCAGCGGCCCCAGGCGCGGGTCACTTTTGAGTTGCTTGCCCCAGGCCACGGCGTCGGCCACGTAGGCCTCCAGGCTCAGGTTGCGCTCGTCCGGGGTGGCCGCCAGGCTCGCCGCCACGCCGCGCTTGTCGTAGCGCACGCTGGCGATATTGTGTTTGGCCAGCACCCAGGCCAGGCGCTTGAGGCTATCGTTGTTGCCGCCCTCTGGGTTATTGCCGTTGCGGTCGGTGGGGCCCGAGCCGGAAATGATCAGGACCACCGGCACCGGGGCGTCGGACTTGGGCAGCAGCATCGAGCCAAACAGCTCGCCGCTGCCGGTATCCAGGCTGACCGGGCGTTGCAGGACCGTGGCCTGCGCGATATTGCACAGCAGGCCGGTAATCAGGGTAAGGCTCAAGGCTATAACTCGCAGCATCATCACGCCATCATTCACAAGGTGTCGGTTGGACTCGCAGACACCCATAAGGTTCGAGGATGAACTACTGGGTGAGCCTGCGTATACTGGCGCGCACTTAGTTCAGCGATTTCACGGAGCGCCCTGCATGTCCGGCAATACCTACGGCAAGCTGTTCACTGTCACCACCGCGGGCGAAAGCCATGGTCCGGCGTTGGTCGCCATTGTCGACGGCTGCCCGCCGGGTCTTGAGTTGTCCCTGGACGACCTGCAGCGCGATCTCGACCGACGCAAGCCAGGCACCAGCCGCCACACCACCCAGCGCCAGGAAGCCGACGAGGTGGAAATCCTCTCCGGCGTGTTCGAAGGCCGGACCACTGGCTGTGCCATTGGCCTGCTGATCCGCAACACCGACCAGAAGTCCAAGGACTACTCGGCGATCAAGGATCTGTTCCGCCCGGCCCACGCCGACTACACCTACCACCACAAATACGGCGAACGCGATTACCGTGGCGGCGGTCGCAGTTCTGCGCGTGAAACTGCCATGCGCGTGGCGGCCGGGGCGATTGCGAAAAAGTACCTGGCGACCCAGGGCATCGTGATTCGCGGCTACATGAGCCAGTTGGGCCCGATCGAAATCCCGTTCAAGAGCTGGGACTCGGTGGAGCAAAATGCGTTTTTCAGCGCCGACCCGGACAAGGTGCCGGAACTTGAGGCCTACATGGATCAACTGCGCCGCGACCAGGACTCGGTCGGCGCCAAGATCACCGTGGTCGCCGAAGGCGTGAAGCCAGGCCTGGGTGAGCCGATCTTCGATCGCCTCGATGCCGAACTGGCCCATGCGCTGATGAGCATCAATGCGGTCAAGGGCGTGGAAATCGGCGCCGGGTTCGCCAGCGTCGCCCAGCGCGGTACCGAACACCGCGACGAGATGACCCCACAAGGTTTCCTCAGCAACAACGCCGGCGGCATCCTCGGTGGCATTTCTTCCGGCCAGCCGATCGTTGCCCACCTGGCGCTCAAGCCAACGTCGAGCATCACCACCCCGGGCCGCTCGATCGATGTCCATGGCAACCCGGTGGACGTGATCACCAAGGGCCGTCACGACCCCTGCGTCGGCATCCGCGCCACGCCGATTGCCGAAGCGATGATGGCCATTGTGTTGATGGACCACCTGCTGCGCCATCGCGGGCAAAACGCCGACGTGCGCGTCAGCACCCCGGTGTTGGGCCAGCTGTGAAGCCGGGCCCTGACGTCGCCGCGGTCTGATGGCCGTGGCGGTGCTCCCGTACTGGCGGCTTTCCAGCTTTTATCTGTTTTATTTCGCCTTGCTCGGTTCGACAGCGCCTTTTTTGGCGCTGTACTTCGACCACCTGGGGTTTTCGCCTGCGCGTATCGGCGAGCTGGTAGCGATCCCGATGCTGATGCGCTGCATCGCGCCCAATATCTGGGGCTGGCTGGGTGACTACACTGGCCGGCGCCTGGCCATTGTGCGTTTTGGCGCGGTCTGTACGCTGCTGACGTTCTGCCTGATCTTCGTCAGCAAGAGCTACGCCTGGCTGGCAATGGTCATGGCCCTGCACGCGTTTTTCTGGCACGCGGTGCTGCCGCAGTTCGAAGTGATCACCCTCGCGCACCTGCAAGGCCAGGCTTCGCGCTACAGCCAGATCCGCCTGTGGGGTTCTATCGGCTTCATTATCGCGGTGGTTGCACTGGGGCGGCTGTTCGAATGGTTGAGCCTGGACGTCTACCCGGTAACCCTGGTGGTGATCATGGCGGGGATCATCATCAGCAGCCTGTGGGTGCCCAACGCCCAGCCTGCGCCCGGCAACCGCCTGGCAGGGGAGGGCTTCGTCAAGCAGTTGCGCAATCCGGGGGTCCTGGCATTTTATGCCTGCGTGGGCCTGATGCAGCTCAGCCACGGGCCGTACTACACCTTCCTGACCCTGCACCTGGAGCGCCTGGGCTACAGCCGTGGAGTGATCGGCATGCTCTGGGCCGTGGGAGTGGTCGCCGAAGTCCTGATGTTCCTGTTCATGAGCCGGATCCTGGCGCGGTTTTCAGTGCGCCGAGTGCTGCTGGCCAGTTTCCTGCTGGCCGCCTTGCGCTGGCTGCTGCTGGGGTCGTTCGCCGAGTTTCTCTGGGTGCTGTTGTTTGCGCAGGTCCTGCACGCGGCCACCTTTGGCAGCTTTCACGCCGCAGCCATTCATTTTGTCCAACGCAGTTTCGGCCCGCGCCAGCAGGGGCAGGGCCAGGCGCTCTACGCGGCGCTGGCCGGCACCGGTGGTGCACTGGGGGCTTTGTACGCCGGCTACAGCTGGAATGCCCTGGGCGCCACCTTCACCTTTAGTATTGCAAGCCTCGCCGCGCTGGCTGCAGCCGTTATCATTGCCACACGCATGCAAGAGGAGTTGCCGAAATGAGCAGCCTGTCGGTTTACCACGTTTCAAGCCCGGACCTGCCGAACAAGGTCCTGACCCACTTCGACGACATCAGCGCGACCCTGGCCGAACAGGGTGTCAGATTCGACCGTTGGCAGGAGGCGGCAAAGCTTCAGCCGGGCGCCAGCGACGAAGAGCTGGTGGCCGCCTATCAGGGGCCGATCGACCAACTGATGACCGAGCGTGGTTACCTTGGGGTGCAGGTCATCAGTGTCAGCAGCGAGCAGCAACCCGCTGAATCGCCTGCCGAGCTCCTCGAAGAGCAGCATTTTGACGAGGACCTGGTACGGTTGTTTGTTGCCGGACGTGGCCAGTTCAATTTGCACATCGGCGATTATGTGTACGCCGTACTCTGCGAGAAAAACGACCTGATCCTGCTGCCTGCCGGTACTCGGCACTGGTTCGACAAGGGCGAGCGACCGCACTTCGTGGCCATCGGCCTGTTCAGCACTGCTGTGGAACCGCTGCCCCGCATCACCCCTGGTGACTTCGCCGGGCACTTCCCGCGGCTGGAAGATTAAACTGCCGAGCGGATACGCTACTGGCGATTAAACGCTGGCGCAGTGCGTCATCCGGGCTTTCCTTGTGCAGTGCGTAGGACGTTGCCTATTGCTGAGTCAGTGAAGACTGATTCAGCGTTCATGCGCTTGTTTAATCCGCCCTCTATGTAACTCTTTCTTTCTGACACTCAACCACTGGCCCGGACGATCACCGTTCGAGTTCAGGCATGGACGATCACCAGGAGAAAGGTAATGGACAGCGCAACGGGTGACGCCGGGCCGGAGGTCAAGCCAGTCAAGCGCCGACGCCCGGATCGGGCAGGCAAGCCGCTGAGCGAGAAGGAACTGGAGATCTTGCACTGGGCCAAGCGCGGCAAGACCGTTTGGGAAATCAGTGTGATTCGCTCGATCTCCCAGGCCACGGTGAAATTTCACCTGGCCAATATCTACGCCAAGCTGCAGGTCAGCAACCGTGCACAAGCGGTGGGGGAGGCGGCCAGACGCGGTATGTTGCGCTAAAAAAAGGGCCACCTGACTGGGTGTCAGGTGGCCCAAGGAAATCTGCTAGCAACCCGCTTCGATTACATCGAGTGATAGGTCGGCAGGGCAAAGCGCTGTTGGCTCTGCAGCATGGAAATTTGCGGCAATTCACTGGCCTGTTCCGCCAGGTCGCGACGAATAGCGCTGATCACCCAGGACAGTTGATCGCCAGCATGCAGTTGGGCGTAGGAAATCGAGCGCTTGAAGACTTTGCCTTCACTGCTGCGCAAGGTCAGCAGAATGCCGCCATCCGGGCGTGCCTGGGTGGTGACGTCGAAGTTGGAGAACAGCGAAGTGAATTTTTCTTGGATCAGGCTCATGTCTATCAGCTCCGTGTGCACATGAATGGCAAGCATGGAGGGGTAGTTGCAGTGATTGTGCCAGTATCGTTATCTAAAAAAATCCTTATAAATCAATGATATATGAAAAAGTGAATTTTTCGGATTCGTGCATTCTGCATGAATGGCCATCGTGCATCCTGCATTTTGCGAGATTGCACGGCCGTTTGCGGGCCCACCTGCCGGCAGTGGCAGTGGGCGAGGGCCGGATACAAAACATTTCAAAAACCGCGTGTACAGCGACAGAACCCCTGGCGTACTTTTTTGCCGTTAAGCAGAGGTTTTCCGTTGTGTCTCATACAGGGATGAAGTTGCCCGAACACCTCGATTGCATGTTCGCCCGACAATAACAATACAGGCCCGCCGCAGAGGGCCGAACGGGAGCAACCATGAGCAGCACGCACCACGACACTATTACCTGGAGCATGATGCTCCGTAAGTTGCCGTCGATCGTCAAAGCCCTGCCCCGGGTGGTCAAGGGCCTCAAGGTGGCCAATGTCAAACAGCCGGACCAGCCTTGTGGCCTGGCGTTCACCTTCGAACAGGCGACAGTTCGTAACCCTGATGGCCCTGCCTTGCTGCACGGCAGCGTGTCGCTGACTTATGCACAGGTCAACCAGTGGGCCAACCGTATCGCTCATCACCTGTTGGCCCAGGGCATCGGCAAGGGCGACGTGGTCGGGGTGTTCATCGAGAACCGTCCTGAACTGCTGGTCACGGTGCTGGCGGTGGCCAAGGTCGGCGCCGTCAGCGCCATGCTCAATACTTCGCAAACCCACCAGGCGCTGCTGCACAGTGTCAACCTGGTCAAGCCGGCGGCCATTGTTGTCGGTGGAGAGTTGGTCCAGGCCTATTCGGCGATTCGCCAGCAGGTCGCCATCGATGACAGCCGCACCTGGTGGGTGGCTGACCAGGATTGCTCTCGGCATCACGGCGAGGCACCAGAGGGCTTGCGCAACCTGATGGCCGAGAGTGCCGATTGCGCAAGCGACAACCCGCCCAGCAGCCAGCAGGTGTTTCTCGATGACCCGTGCTTCTACATCTATACCTCCGGCACCACCGGGTTACCCAAGGCAGGGGTCTTCAAACACGGTCGCTGGATGCGCAGCAGCGCCAGCTTCGGCATGATCGCCCTGGATATGAGCCCGGACGATGTCGTCTATTGCACCTTGCCGCTGTACCACGCGACGGGCCTGTGCGTGTGCTGGGGCTCAGCCATCTGCGGCGCCTCGGGTTTCGCCATTCGGCGCAAGTTCAGCGCCAGCCAGTTCTGGAACGATGTGCGTAAGTACCAGGCTACAACCATCGGTTACGTGGGTGAGTTGTGCCGCTACCTGATCGACCAGACGCCGGCCACTAACGACCGGGATCACGCAGTCGTGAAGATGATTGGCAACGGCTTGCGCCCCGGCGTGTGGAGCGAGTTCAAGGGGCGTTTTGCGGTCAATCACATCTGTGAACTGTATGCCGCCAGTGACGGCAACATAGGTTTCAGCAACATCCTCAACTTCGATAACACCATCGGTTTTTCGCTGATGTCCTGGGAGTTGGTGGAGTACGCCCACGACAGCGGTGCGCCGCTACGCAACAGCAACGGCTTCATGCAGAAAGTCGGCAAGGGCCGGCAAGGCCTGTTGCTGGCGAAGATTGACGACAAGGCTCCGCTTGACGGCTATACCGACCCGCAAAAGACCGAAAAAGTGGTGCTGCACGATGTGTTCGAGAAGGGCGACCGTTACTTCAATACTGGTGACTTGCTGCGCAACATCGGTTTTGGTCACGCCCAGTTCGTCGACCGGTTGGGCGACACCTATCGCTGGAAGGGCGAGAACGTGTCCACCACCGAAGTCGAGAACATCCTCTTGCAACACCCGCATATTGCCGAGGCGGTGGCCTATGGCGTGGAGATCAGCAACACCAACGGGCGTGCCGGCATGGCGGCGATCACCCCGGCCGAATCCCTGGCGACCCTGGATTTCAGTGAGCTGCTGAGGTTCGCCCGCGAGCAGATGCCGGCCTATGCGGTACCGTTGTTCCTGCGGGTCAAAGTCAAGATGGAAACCACTGGCACCTTCAAGTACCAGAAGACCCGACTCAAGGACGAAGCTTTCGACCCCGGCAAAACCGGCGACGATCCGATCTATGCCTGGCTGCCCGGTTCAGACACTTACGTGCAGATCACCGAACAGGTACTGGCGGATATCCATGGCGGCAAGTTCCGTTATTGATTGTGGCTATGGTGGCATGAGAGAAAAAAGGGGTGACAGGGGGCAGGCCGCTTGCGGACACTAGCGGCCTATCGATTGACCGAATGTGGAGTCACCCATGTCAGACCAACCCCGCCAGATGACCCCGGAAGAAGCCGCCGAGTTTGCCGAGCAGGTTTTCAACAAGGCCCGTGAAGGCGATGCGGCGATGCTCGCGGCGCTGTTGAGCAAGGGTTTGCCGCCGAACCTGCGCAATCACAAGGGCGACACCCTGTTGATGCTGGCGGCTTACCACGGGCATGTCGATGCGGTGAAAGTGCTGCTGGAGCACAAGGCCGACCCGCAGATTCGCAACGACAACGGCCAGAGCCCGATTGCCGGGGCGGCGTTCAAGGGTGACCTGGCGGTGGTGGCGGCACTGGTCGATGGCGGGGCGGAGATCGAAGGTTCGTCCTTCGATGGCCGGACCGCGTTGATGATGGCCGCGATGTTCAACCGCACAGCCATCGTCGACTACTTGATTGGCAAGGGCGCAGATCCCAAGGCCAAGGACGCCAACGGCATCACCGCGCTGGACGCGGCCAAGACCATGGGCGCGGTGGATACCACGGCGCAGTTGGAGAAGATCCTTGGCTGATAGCCGGGTGGGCCGCAAGCTTCGCTGAATAATTACCGCCAAATACGCTATCCTTCGCGGCCGAAAATCTCCCTCGCTACAGGATCTGCCATGAAAGCCGCACTCATCGAACTCATCAGTAAAATCAGCTCCGGCTGCATGAGCGACGCGCAAATCGTGCAGATCGCCGATGAGGCGGCGCAGGCGTACGCCGACCCGGAGGCGTTCCTGGCGGCCAATCCGGACATCAACTACGACGACACTTTCCCGATTGCATTGGGCGAGTGGGTGGTAGTTGGCAGCCTGCCGGACACCGTGCTGTTCCAGGCTGACACCTATATGGACCTGTTCGAGCAGATCGTTGCGTCGTTCGGCCCCGGTGTGGCGTTCAACATCAAGCCCAAGCAACTGGCCAAGACCGAGGCGCTGACCGCGCTCAACCGGATCCAGATCCAGATGGGCAGCATGAACCCGGAAAACGGCGGTTACACGCTGCTCAACTTCAGCCAGTTGCTCGACGACGAAATCCAGCTCGTGCTGGTGTATGGCAACGACGTGGCACGGGTGCTGGAGTTGTGTGCCGAAGTCGGGATCAATGCGGCGCCGTCCCTGGAAGCGCTCAAGGTAGCCGTACACGTTTAACTCACGGCAATAAAAGGGAACCCTCCCGGGAGCCGGCTATCCTAAGGGGGGAATGCCTTCTATTGGGAGCAACACCATGGGTTCTACCTTTAATGGCCTGGTTGGCCTGATTATCCTGGCGCTGGATATCTGGGCGATCATCAACGTGCTCAAGAGCGGCGCGCAAACCGGGATGAAAATCGTCTGGATACTGCTGATCCTCTTGTTGCCGGTACTGGGCCTGATCATCTGGGCCATTGCCGGGCCACGGGGCAACGTGCGCCTATAGCCCCCATCAACAACCGTAGCAGCTGTCGAGCCCGCGAGGCTGCGTCAACGGCCGCAGGACGTTCATCCGGATTGGCAAGATAGCCGGGGGTCGCTGCGCAACCCAACGCAGCCTTCGGCAGCTGCTACAGGACCAGGTTAGCTCGCAGTACCCTTTTTTGTGTTTCCAGATATGCGTTGCACGAAATTTTCACAACCGCTCCAAGACAATTCGCCCGCTTGTTTTTCATCCCCGGTTTTCGCCCCGCCAGTGCTTGCGAGTAATAAATGGCAATGCCGTGGGTGATCGTGCAACATTTGTGCTCCGCGCAAGGTCCCGGCCATTTCCCCCAAGTCATGGCAATAAGAAAGCCTGGGCGCCGCTACTTCTTTGTAACTTCAACTTCCAATGGGTCCTAAAACGACATGGCAAACACGGACGCCCTGAATCAGCAGCGAGCCTCGAATCGCTTGCTGCAACCGACCGTCAAATCCCATCTGGCGTACACGCTACTCTGCGCCCTGGTCATGATGGTGATGCTCTCCCTGCTGCGCCTGGCGTTGCTGGTGTACAACCGGGAGATGATTCTTGACACACCGGCTTCGACTTTCCTCGAAGCTTTCGCCAACGGCCTGCGTTTCGACCTGCGTCTGGTGATCTACCTCAGCATCCCGCTGTTGCTGTCGCTGTTCAGCGTCCGGGCGATGGCCGCCCGTGGCCTGTTCCGGTTCTGGCTGACGGTAGTGTCGAGCATCGCGCTGTTCCTTGGCCTGATGGAGATGGACTTCTACCGTGAGTTCCACCAGCGCCTCAACGGCCTGGTCTTCCAGTACGTGAAGGAAGACCCGAAGACCGTGATGAGCATGCTCTGGTACGGGTTCCCGGTGGTGCGCTACCTGCTGGCCTGGGTGGTCGGCACTTGGTTGCTGAGCCTGGCGTTCAAGGGCGCTGACCGTGCTACCCGGCCGCGTGGCCCGTTCAGTGGTGGCAATGTCGGCACCCGTCAGGTGGCGCCGTGGTACCTGCGCACGGCGGTATTCATGGTCTGCCTGCTGATCTGCGTAGCGGCCGCCCGTGGCACCCTGCGTCAAGGCCCGCCGATGCGCTGGGGTGACGTGTACACCACCGACTCGAACTTCGCCAACCAGTTGGGCCTCAACGGCACCCTGCAACTGGTGGCCGCGGCGAAAAGCCGGATGTCCGAAGACCGCGACAACATCTGGAAAGCCACCCTGCCGCAGCCTGAGGCGCAGCAGATCGTGCGCGACATGCTGGTCATGCCGGACGAGAAGCTGGTGGATGCCGACAGCGCCGCCGTGCGCCGGGATTTCCTGCCGCCTGCCGACAAGACCCTGCCGATCAAGAACGTCGTCGTGATCCTGATGGAAAGCATGGCCGGTCACTCGGTCGGTGCGCTGGGCGCGCCGGGCAACATCACCCCGTACCTGGACAAACTGTCCAAGGAAGGCCTGCTGTTCGACCGTTTCTTCTCCAACGGCACCCACACCCACCAGGGCATGTTCGCCACCATGGCGTGCTTCCCTAACCTGCCAGGCTTTGAATACCTGATGCAGACCCCGGAAGGCAGCCACAAGCTGTCCGGCCTGCCGCAGTTGCTCAGTGCACGCAAGTTCGACGACGTGTATGTCTACAACGGTGACTTTGCCTGGGACAACCAGTCGGGCTTCTTCAGCAACCAGGGCATGACCAACTTTGTCGGCCGCAACGACTTCGTCAACCCGGTGTTCTCCGACCCGACCTGGGGCGTGTCCGACCAGGACATGTTCGACCGTGGCCTGGTAGAACTCAAGGCGCGTGAAAACGGCAAGCCGTTCTATGCCTTGCTGCAAACCCTGTCCAACCACACCCCATACGCGTTGCCGACTCCTTTGCCGGTGGAGCCGGTCACCGGTCGTGGCAGCCTCAACGAACACTTGACCGCCATGCGCTACTCCGACTGGGCACTGGGGCAGTTCTTCGAGAAGGCCCGCAAGGAGCCGTACTTCAAGGAAACCCTGTTTGTCATCGTTGGCGACCATGGGTTTGGCAACGAGCGCCAGATCACCGAAATGGACCTGGGCCGCTTCAACGTGCCGATGCTGATGATCGCGCCGGGTATCCAGGAAAAGTTCGGTACCCTGGATCACACCGTGGGGACTCAGGTCGACATCGTGCCGACCATCATGGGCCGCCTGGGCGGCGAAACGCGTCACCAGTGCTGGGGGCGTGACCTGCTCAACCTGCCGCAGGGCGATACCGGCTTTGGCGTGATCAAGCCTTCGGGTAGCGAGCAGACTACGGCGATCATCACCCAGGACCAGATCCTGGTGCTGCCGAAGGAAAAGGACATGGCGCCGAAGATGTACCAGTACCAACTGGGCGCCAATCCACGTGCCGAGATCATCCCGGACGCACCGCGTACCGCTGAGATGAAACAGAAACTGGAAGCCTTCCTGCAGACGGCAACCAAAAGCCTGATCGATAACACCGCTGGTGTAGTAGACGGCACGCCGGACTAAGGCCTGGCGTAATACAAAAAAGAGGCCCGTTCGGGCCTCTTTTTTTGCCTGCAGTTTTTGTCTTAGATCCTGCCGAGCAACAGCAATACCAGCAGCACCACGACCACCACGCCAATCACCCCGGATGGCCCATAGCCCCAACTTCTGGAGTGGGGGAATACCGGCAGACCACCGATCAACAGCAGAATCAGGATAACCAGAAGAATCGTGCCCATGTCGAATTCCTTATTGGAGAGTTATTGAACGTCGCATTGGTTGAATAACAGGCCCGACTGCAATAAATCCGAGCGGCTTAATATTTCCGACTGTGGCCGGCGCGAGAAAATTCAAAGTTTCTTTACTGCTATTTGCTTGCCGGTTTATTTCGTTTATCAACCACCGCGAGGGGGCTGCGCTGTGGTTCGGTTTGCCTGGGGCATTCAGCGCTTTGATGGTCATGGGTGTAGGAAATTCCTTCGCTACACTGCGAGCATCTTTCCCAGAACAACAAGGCAACTTCCTATGCAAAATCGCATGATGATCACTGGCGCCGGGTCCGGCCTGGGTCGCGAAATCGCTCTGCGCTGGGCTCGTGAAGGTTGGCAGTTGGCCTTGTCGGACGTCAGCGAGCCCGGCCTGCAGGAAACCCTCAAGCTAGTCCGCGAGGCCGGCGGTGATGGCTTTGTGCAGCGCTGTGATGTGCGCGACTACAGCCAGTTGACGGCCTTTGCCCAGGCCTGTGAGGTCAAGTTCGGCGGCATCGACGTGATCGTCAACAACGCTGGGGTCGCCTCAGGTGGCTTCTTCAGCGAGCTGTCGCTGGAAGACTGGGACTGGCAGATCGCGATCAACCTGATGGGCGTGGTCAAGGGCTGCAAGGCCTTCCTGCCGCTGCTGGAGCAAAGCAAGGGCAAGATCATCAACATCGCTTCGATGGCGGCACTGATGCAGGGGCCGGCCATGAGCAACTACAACGTGGCCAAGGCCGGCGTGGTGGCGCTGTCCGAGAGCCTGTTGATCGAGTTGGCGCAACAGGAGATCGGCGTGCACGTGGTCTGCCCGTCGTTCTTCCAGACCAACCTGCTCGACTCGTTCCGCGGCCCGACCCCGGCCATGAAGGCCCAAGTCGGCAAGTTGCTGGAGAGCTCGCCAATTACCGCCAGCGATATCGCCGACTACATCTACCAGCACGTCGCGGCTGGCGAGTTCATGATCCTGCCCCATGAACAGGGGCGCATGGCCTGGGCACTGAAGCAGAAGAATCCGCAATTGCTGTACAACGAAATGACCGTCATGGCCGACAAGATGCGCGCCAAGGCCCGGCAAAACGCTAGCTGAACTTGCGACTCAGAGGCGCGATGGTTAGGGTTGCCGCATTCTGGCAACCCTGACGAGATGTGCCCATGCTCAATTACCTGTGGTTCTTCCTCGCGGCGCTGTTTGAAATCGCCGGTTGCTACGCCTTCTGGATGTGGCTGCGCCAGGGCAAAAGCGCCTGGTGGATGGTCCCGGCGTTGCTCAGCCTGACGCTGTTTGCCCTGCTGTTGACCAAGGTCGAGGCGACCTACGCCGGGCGAGCCTATGCCGCTTACGGCGGGATCTACATCGTTGCCTCGATCGCCTGGCTGGGGCTGGTCGAGCGGGTGCGTCCGCTGAGTTCGGACTGGTTGGGGGTAGCCCTGTGTGTGCTGGGGGCGAGCATTATTCTGTTTGGCCCACGCTTCACGTCGACCTGAGTCATTTGGCGGGTATTGCAGGGGATGTCTGTAGGGTAATTCGATCTGGCGTGTAGGAAGGGGCTATTTTCCTGGCGCTGTCTTGAAGCTCCGGGGTTCGCCGGCCATCTTCAGGGCTCGGTAACCTCAAGGACTAGAGCCATGCTTGTACTCAGCCGCGTTGTCGGTGAATTGATCTCCATTGGCGACACCATCACCGTGCGTGTTCTCGACGTCAGCGGTGGCAATGTGCGGTTCGGCGTCGAAGCCCCGCGGCACGTCAATGTCCACCGTTGTGAAGTCTACGAACGCATCCAGGCCAAGCGTGCCCGGGAAATGCGCGACTAAGGCTCAGTCGAACAGGTGCTTGGGCACATCGTGCTTGAGCATCAACTGGCACTGCTCGCTCTCGGGGTCGAAGACAATCAGGGCCTGGCCTTTGCTCAGGGCATTGCGCACCCGCAGCACCCGAGTCTGCAGCGGTGTGTCGTCGCCGTTGTCGGTGCCGTCGCGGGTGACAAAGTCTTCGATCAGGCGGGTCAGGGTGTCGACTTCAAGTTGGTCGTGGGGAATCAGCATGGCTACCTCGGTCATCAATGCGCCGATCCTACGGCGCTTCGCGCAGCAGGACCAGTGCAAAGTGACCCGGGTCCTAGGACGAACGTTGCCCTACCAGGCTGTCCACCGAGGGCACGCGGGTATCGCTTTCCATCTGTGCATCGTGTTCCAGTTGATGGCTGAAGCGATCCAGTGAGCCTTTGGCCGGTTGGGCGTCGCTGGCAAATACCGGCGGGCTGAGGATGTAGGCACCCAGCAAGCGGCTCAAGGCGGCGAGGCTGTCGATATGGGTGCGCTCGTAGCCGTGGGTGGCGTCGCAACCGAATGCCAGCAGGGCGGTGCGGATGTCATGGCCGGCGGTGACCGCCGAGTGGGCGTCGCTGAAGTAATAGCGGAACAGATCGCGGCGCACCGGCAATTCATGCTCGCTGGCCAGCCGCAACAGGTGGCGCGAGAGGTGGTAGTCATAGGGCCCGCCGGAATCCTGCATCGCCACACTGACCGCGTGCTCGCTGGAGTGCTGACCCGGGGCGACCGGCGCAATGTCGATGCCGACAAATTCACTGACATCCCAGGGCAATGCCGCCGCCGCGCCACTGCCGGTTTCCTCGGTGATGGTGAACAGCGGATGACAGTCGATCATCAAGGGTTCGCCGCTGTCGACAATGGCTTTGAGCGCGGCCAGCAGGGCGGCCACGCCGGCCTTGTCGTCCAGGTGCCGGGCACTGATGTGGCCGCTCTCGGTGAATTCCGGCAAGGGATCGAAGGCGACAAAATCGCCGATGCTCACGCCCAGCGAATCGCAATCGGCCCGGGTGGCGCAATAGGCATCCAGGCGCAGTTCGACGTGATCCCAACTCACCGGCAGTTCGTCGACCGCGGTGTTGAACGCATGCCCCGAGGCCATCAACGGCAGCACGCTGCCCCGTATCACGCCGTTGTCGGTGAACAGGCTGACGCGGCTGCCTTCGGCAAAACGGCTGGACCAGCAGCCCACCGGGGCGAGGGTCAGGCGACCGTTGTCCTTTACCGCGCGCACGCTGGCGCCGATGGTGTCGAGGTGCGCGGAGACGGCGCGATCGGGGCTGTTTTTCTGGCCCTTGAGCGTGGCGCGAATGGTGCCACGGCGGGTCAGCTCAAAGGGGATGCCCAGTTCTTCAAGACGCTCGGCGACGTAGCGCACGATGGTGTCGGTGAAACCGGTCGGGCTGGGGATGGCGAGCATCTCCAGGAGGACTTTCTGCAGGTAGGCGAGATCGGGTTCGGGAATTTTACGGGTCATGGGAATTCCTTGAATTGACTTGAGTCGCGAGCGGCAAGCGGCAAGCCTCAAGAGCTAACGCGCTCAGGCGTGACTCGCCGCTCGCAGCTGTCAGCTATGCGGAAACAACAGATCCACAAACCGCTCGGCCACCGGTTGTGGTTCGTGATTGGCCAGGCCGGCACGTTCATTGGCTTCGATGAACACGTAGTCCGGCTGATCGGCGGCCGGCACCATCAGGTCCAGGCCTACCACCGGAATATCCAGTGCCCGCGCCGCGCGCACGGCGGCATCGACCAGGGTGGGATGCAGCATCTCGGTGACATCTTCCAGGGTGCCGCCGGTGTGCAGGTTGGCTGTACGCCGCACACACAGGCGCTCGCCCGCGGGCAGGATGCTGCTGTAGGTAAAGCCGGCGGCCTGCAGCGTGCGCTCGGTTTCGTGGTCCAGGGGGATTTTGCTTTCGCCGTCGGTGGCGGCCTGGCGTCGGCGGCTCTGGGCCTGGATCAAGGCGTCGATCGTATGCTGGCCATCGCCGATGATTTGCGCCGGGCGGCGGATGGCGGCCGCGACCACCTCGAAGCCGATCACCAGAATGCGCAGGTCGAGGCCTTGGTGGAAACTTTCCAGCAACACCCGGGAGTCGAAGCGGCGGGCGTCGTCGATGGCCTGTTGCAGCTCGTCGATGCTCTGCAAGTCCACTGCCACCCCTTGGCCCTGTTCACCGTCCAGGGGTTTGACCACGACCCGGCGGTGTTCGTCGAGAAACGCCAGGTTGTCGTCGGCGTTGCCCGCCAGTTGCTGGGCCGGCAGATTCAGCCCGGCGGCCTTGAGCACCTTGTGGGTCAGGCTCTTGTCCTGGCACAGGCTCATGCTGATGGCGCTGGTCAGGTCGCTGAGGGATTCGCGGCAACGCACCCGGCGCCCGCCATGGCTGAGGGTGAACATGCCGGCCTGGGCATCGTCGACCTGCACATCGATGCCGCGCCGGTGGGCTTCATCGACGATGATCCGCGCATAAGGATTGAAATCGGCCTGGGGCCCCGGGCCGAGAAACAGCGACTGGTTGATGCCATTCTTGCGCTTGATGGCGAAGGTCGTGAGCGTGCGAAACCCCAGCTTGGTATAGAGCTGCTTGGCCTGACGGTTGTCGTGCAAAACCGAGAGATCGAGGTAGCTCAGGCCACGGCTCATGAAGTGTTCGATCAGGTGGCGTACCAGCACTTCGCCAACCCCGGGCCGCGTGCACTGCGGGTCGACCGCCAGGCACCACAGGCTGCTGCCGTGTTCGGGGTCGGCGAAGGCCTTGTCATGGTTGAGGCCCATGACGCTGCCGATCACCGCGCCGCTGTCTTCATCTTCGGCCAGCCAGTAGACCGGGCCACCGTGATGCCGGGGCGTCAGGCGCTGCGGGTCGATGGGCAGCATGGAACGGGCCTGGTACAACTGGTTGATGGCGTGCCAGTCGGCGTCGCTCTGCGCCCGGCGAATACGGAAGCCGCGAAAGACCCGGGTTGCCTGGCGGTAGTCGCTGAACCACAGGCGCAGGGTGTCGGAGGGGTCGAGAAACAGCTGCGCCGGCTCCAGGCCCAGTACTTGCTGGGGCGCGGCCACGTACAGGGCAATGTCGCGCTCGCCCGGTTCTTCATGGGCCAGTTCCCGGGCCAGGCTCGCCGCGTCGGGGAAGGTATGGCCGATCAGCAACCGGCCCCAGCCGCAATGCACGGCAATCGGCTCGCCCGCGTCGCTGCCGTCTTCGGCGAAACGCGCTTGCAGGCGTTCATAGGACGGTGCCTGGCCGCGCAGCAAGCGCTGGTTCAGCGCTGTGGCGTGAGGTTTCATCAGTCAGATTCCTTGTTCGCTGAGCCATAGGTTCAGCGCTGCCAGTTGCCACAGTTTGGAGCCGCGCAACGGGGTCAACTGGCCTTGCGGGTCGGTGAGCAGGCGGTCGAGCATCGCCGGCTTGAACAGTCCACGGTCCTGGCTTGGATCCAGCAGCAGTTCGCGCACCCAGTCCAGGGTCGCACCTTGCAGATGCTTGAGGCCGGGAACTGGGAAATAACCCTTCTTGCGGTCGATCACCTCGCTGGGGATCACCAGGCGCGCAGCTTCCTTGAGCACCTGCTTGCCGCCGTCCGGCAGTTTGAATTTGCCCGGTACCCGGGCTGACAATTCCACCAGGCGGTAGTCGAGAAACGGCGTACGCGCCTCCAGGCCCCAGGCCATGGTCATGTTATCCACACGCTTGACCGGGTCGTCGACCAGCATCACCGTACTGTCCAGGCGCAACGCTTTATCCACAGGTGCGGAGGCGCCGGGCTGGGCGAAATGTGCCCGCACGAAGTCGCCGGCGGCGTCATGCTCGGTCAGCCATTGCGGTTGCACGGTGGCGGCGTAGTCGTCGTAGCTGCGGTCGAAGAAGGCCTCGCGATAGGCCGCATAGGCGTCGCTGGCGCCATCGACCTGCGGGTACCAGTGGTAGCCGGCAAACAGTTCATCCGCACCCTGGCCGCTTTGCACCACTTTGCAGTGCTTGGCCACTTCCCGGGACAGCAAGTAGAAGGCGATGCAGTCGTGGCTGACCATCGGCTCGCTCATCGCGCGGAACGCGGCGGGCAGTTGCTCGATGATTTCCTTCTCGTCGATGCGCAGTTGGTGATGGCGGGTGCCATAGTGCTTGGCGATCAGGTCCGAGTATTGGAACTCGTCACCCCGTTCGCCGCCCGCGTCCTGAAAACCGATAGAGAAGGTCGACAGGTCTTGCACACCGACTTCGCGCAGCAGCCCCACCAGCAGGCTGGAGTCGACGCCGCCGGACAGCAGCACGCCGACATCCACCGCCGCGCGCTGACGAATCGCCACCGCGTCACGGGTACTCTGCAGCACCCGGTCACGCCAGTCTTCCAGGGTCAGGTCGAGTTCGTCGGCGCGGGGTCCGTAGGGCAGCGTCCACCAGGTTTGCTGTTCGGTGCTGCCGTCAGCCTCGATACGCATCCAGGTCGCCGGCGGCAGTTTTTCGATGCCTGCCAGCAAGGTGCGGGGCGCCGGGACCACAGCGTGGAAGTTCAGGTAGTGGTTGAGCGCCACCGGGTCGAGGATCGGGTTGATGTCGCCGCCCTTGAGCAGGGCAGGCAAAGTCGAGGCGAAGCGCAGGCGCTGGCCGGTGCGCGACAGGTACAAGGGTTTCACGCCGAGGCGGTCACGGGCGATGAACAGGCGTTGGCTGTCGCGCTCCCAGATGGCGAAGGCAAACATGCCGTTGAGGCGGGGCAGCAGGTCTGCGCCCCAGGCGTGATAGCCCTTGAGCAACACTTCGGTGTCACCGCCGGAATAGAAGCCGTAACCGAGGCTTTCCAGCTCGGCGCGCAATTCGGGGAAGTTGTAGATCGCGCCGTTGAAGGCCAGGGACAGGCCCAGTTGACTGTCGACCATCGGCTGCGCCGAGCCGTCCGACAGGTCCATGATTTTCAGCCGTCGATGGCCCAGGGCAATCGGCCCCTGGCTGTGAAAACCCCAGGCGTCGGGGCCACGAGGCGCCAGGTGATGGGTGATTCGCTCAATGGCGGCCAGGTCGGCCGGTTGATGATCAAAACGTAACTCGCCAGCTAATCCGCACATAAATTCCTTACCGGTTTTTCCGTTGGGGAGGGTCAATCTCGAACCCGCCGGAAGTGGCGGGTACTCAGAAACTGACCTGCTGCGGTGCTGTGAGTTTTAGATCGATCGGTTATAAGCAGAGGTTACCGGACTGGTCTCAGCCTTTGCCGCGAATCAACTGGCGCAAGGCAAATCGATTCGGGTGGCAGGCTTCAGCCACGCTGCGGGGCAGGGGCAGCGGTTCATTGTCCAGCCAGGCTGCGAGCAGCTCGCCAGACAGCGGAGCGGTGATCAACCCCCGGGAACCATGGCCGCTATTGACGTACAAGCCTTCGAGCCAAGGGCACGCATGGTCCGGTACTTGCCGGGCGTCCTTGGCCAGTGCGCCATAGGCCTGGGTGAAGGCCTGGCTGTCGGCCAGCGGACCGACAATCGGCAGGTAGTCGGGGCTGGTACAGCGGAAGGCCGCGCGTCCCTGGAGTTGCTCCGGGTCCAGTTCGGATATGTGCAGGCGCTCGACCAGGTCGGGCGAGATGTCCTTGAGCATGTCCAGGTTGCCCAGGTGTTCGGCGGTGGTCGGCGTGAGGTCGTCGCTCTTGAAGTCGAAGCTGGCGCCCAGGGTGTGTTCACCCAGGCGCGCCGGGGCGACGTAACCTTCGGCGCACACGACGGTGCCGAGGCTCTGGCTCTGTGGGGTTTGCGCTAGACGAGTGATTTGCCCGCGAATCCGCTTGAGCGGCAAGTCGGCACTTTGCGCAAACTGTTTGATCTGCGCCGCGCCAGCCAGGATCACCACCGGCGCGCTGGCCAGCAGGGTCTCGCCATCCCAGGCTTGCCAGAGCTGGTCGACCTTGCGCAGTTGCAGTACTTCGCGGTGGGCCAGCAGTTGCACCTGGGGGTGGGCCGCTTGCCAGCGGCACAACGCAGGCGGGTGCACCCAGCCGCCTTCGGGGTAAAACAACCCGCCGTGTTCCAGGGCGATGCCGGCGATGGCCTGTGCCTGGAGGCGATCCAGCGGCTGCAGCAGATCGCTGGCAAACGCCGCCGCCAGCTTGGCCTGGCGCTCGGCTTCCTTGGCATCGAATGCCAGTTGCAGGACCCCGCAATCATCCCAGTCGTGGCCGCGGTGCAAGTGTTCGAGCAGACGCCGGGTATGGCCGAAGCCGCTGACGATCATTTGCGAGAGGGCGGTGCCGTGGGCCGACAACTTCAGGTACAGCACCCCTTGCGGGTTGCCGGAGGCTTCCTGGGCGAGGTCGGCGTGGCGCTCCAGCAGGCTGACCTGCCAGCCACGTGCGGCGAGGCTGGCGGCACTCGCGCAGCCGGCCAGGCCGGCACCGATCACCAGCGCATGGCGTTCGCCCAGGTGCTGCGGCGGTCGGGCAAACCAGGGTTTGACGGCTGCCGGTGCTGGCGTCTCTGCGGGCCAGGCGACGAACGCCCCGCGCAGGATCTCCCATTTGTGGCCGATGCCCGGGGTGCGGCGCATCTTGAAGCCGGCGGCGTTGAGCAAACGACGCACCCAGCCGGTGCTGGTGAAGGTGCTGATGGTCGAGCCGGGAGCGGCCAGGCGCGCCAGTTCGGCGAACAGTTCGGCGGTCCACATCTCGGGATTTTTCGCCGGGGCAAAGCCGTCGAGAAACCAGGCGTCGATCTGCGCGTCCAGTTGTGGCAACTGCTCCAGGGCGTCGCCAATCAGCAGTGTCAGCGTGACGCGGCCATGGTCCAGCACCAGGCGCTGGAAACCCTGGTGGATGGCGACGTACTGCGCCAGCAAGGGCTCGGCGAAGGCCTTGAGTTCCGGCCACAGGGCCAGGGCTCGCTGCAGATCGGCAGGGCTCAGCGGGTATTTTTCAACGCTGATGAAATGCAGGCGCGCGCCGGCCACTGCCTGCTGTTCAAACAGTTGCCAGGCACACAGGAAGTTCAGCCCGGTACCGAAGCCGGTCTCGCCAATCACCAGTTTTTCGCCGGCACTCAGGGCGGCAAAACGTTCGCTCAGGCGGTTTTGTTCGATGAATACATAGCGGGTTTCTTCCAGGCCCGATTGGTCGGAAAAATACACGTCATCGAACACCCGCGAGCGCGGGCGGCCTTGGTCGTCCCAGTCGAGCTGGGCGTGGGGCAATACAGGGTTCATGGCGGGCTCAGCATTGGCAAGGCCGCCATTCTAGCGGATCAGGGCAACGGCAACTGATCTATGGCAGCTCGGCGCGTATTACCCGCACAAACCGCCGGTCAATCCGCTAGGCTTGGGCCATCTTGGATGGGAGCCACTCATGTTCGAATCTGCCGAAATCGGTCACGCGATCGATAAAGAAACCTATGAGGCCGAAGTACCGGCGCTGCGTGAAGCCTTGCTCGAAGCCCAGTTCGAGTTGCAGCAGCAGGACCGCTTTCCGGTGATCGTGCTGATCAATGGTATCGAAGGCGCCGGCAAGGGCGAGACGGTCAAATTGCTCAACGAGTGGATGGACCCGCGGCTGATTGAAGTGCGCACCTTCGACCAGCAGACCGATGAAGAACTGGCGCGGCCACCGGCCTGGCGCTATTGGCGGATGCTTCCGGCCAAGGGCCGTATGGGGGTGTTCTTCGGCAATTGGTACAGCCAGATGCTGCAAGGTCGGGTTCACGGCTTGTTCAAGGACGCGGTGCTGGACCAGGCAATCAACGGTGCGGAACGCCTGGAGAAAATGCTCTGCAACGAAGGCGCACTGATCTTCAAGTTCTGGTTTCACCTGTCCAAGCAGCAAATGAAGGCCCGCCTCAAATCGCTGCAGGACGACCCGCTGCATAGCTGGCGCATCAGCCCGTTGGACTGGCAGCAGTCCCAAACCTACGACAAGTTCGTGAAGTACGGCGAGCGGGTGATCCGCCGCACCAGCCGCGATTACGCGCCATGGCACATTATCGAAGGCGTCGACCCCCATTATCGCAGCCTGGCGGTGGGCAAGATCCTGCTCGCCGGCCTGCAGGCCGCCCTCAAGCGGCCCAACCTCAAGCCGGACAAGGTCAGCGCCGCGCCACTGACCACCAGCGTGGACCAGCGCGGGCTGCTGGATGCCCTGGACATGAGCCAGCACCTGGGCAAGAAAGACTATGAAGAGCAGTTAATTACCGAGCAGGCACGGCTGGCCGGCTTGCTGCGGGACAAGCGCATGCGCAAGCACGCATTGGTCGCGGTGTTCGAGGGCAATGATGCGGCAGGCAAGGGCGGGGCGATCCGCCGGGTGGCTGCGGCGCTCGATCCGCGGCAGTACAGCATCGTGCCGATTGCCGCGCCGACCGAGGAAGAGCGTGCGCAACCTTACCTGTGGCGCTTCTGGCGGCACGTTCCGGCGCGGGGCAAGTTCACCATCTTTGACCGCTCCTGGTATGGCCGGGTGTTGGTGGAACGTATCGAAGGCTTCTGTACGCCGGCCGACTGGATGCGCGCCTATGGCGAGATCAACGACTTCGAAGAGCAACTCGATGCCTCCAATGTAATCGTCGTGAAGTTCTGGTTGGCCATCGATAAACAGACCCAGCTGGAGCGTTTCCAGGAGCGCGAACAGATCCCCTTCAAGCGCTTCAAGATCACCGAGGACGATTGGCGTAACCGCGAAAAATGGGACGACTACCGTGGCGCCGTGGGCGATATGGTCGACCGCACCAGCACCGAGGTCGCGCCCTGGACCCTGGTGGAGGCCAACGACAAGCGCTGGGCCCGGGTCAAGGTGCTGCGTACCATCAACCGGGCACTGGAAGCGGCGTTCGAGAAATCCGACAAGCACGACAAGAAACACAAGTAGGGGTAGGTCTCTGGCAAGTCGTAAGCGTCGTGTCAGGCTCCATTCATGTTGGCTGTGCCGGCCTCATCGCGGGCAAGCCCGCTCCCACGGTAATTGTGGGTGCATGCAAATTTTGCAAGCAAGCATGAAACCTGTGGTAGCGGGCTTGCCCGCGATAGCGGTGTGTCAGGCTCCATTCATGTTGGCTGTGCCGGCCTCATCTCGAGCGAGCACCATGGGTTTGCATACGCGGGATGAATGATTGTCGCGGTCGGCGGGGTGGTGGATCTATTCTCGATTCACTCCCCTGAACGACAACAACAATGAGGTATGCCATGCGTGAAGTAGTGATCGTCGATAGCGTGCGAACCGGCCTGGCCAAGTCTTTCCGTGGCAAGTTCAACCAGACTCGCCCGGATGACATGGCGGCCCATTGCGTCAACGCACTGCTGCAACGAAATGCTATCGACCCGGCCAGCGTCGAGGATTGCATCGTCGGCGCCGGTTCCAACGAAGGTGCCCAGGGCTTCAATATCGGGCGTAACGTGGCCGTGCTCTCGCGCCTGGGCACTGGCACCAGCGGCATGACCCTCAACCGCTTCTGCTCCTCGGGCCTGCAGGCGATTGCCATTGCGGCGAACCAGATCGCTTCGGGTTGCAGCGACATCATTGTCGCCGGTGGCGTCGAGTCCATCAGCCTGACCATGAAAAGCGTCAACACCGACAACCTGATCAACCCGTTGCTCAAGGAGCAGGTGCCGGGTATCTACTTCCCCATGGGCCAGACCGCGGAAATCGTTGCCCGTCGTTATCAGGTCAGCCGCGAAGAGCAGGACCGCTACGCCCTGCAAAGCCAGTTGCGCACTGCCCAGGCGCAGGCCGGCGGATTGTTCGACGATGAAATCGTGCCAATGACGGTGAAGTACAAGGTCGAGGACAAGCACAGCGGCGAGGTGCAGATCCTCGAGGGCATTGTCGATCGTGATGACTGCAACCGTCCCGACACCACTTACGAAAGCCTGGCCGGATTGAAACCAGTGTTCGCCGAGGACGGCTCGGTGACGGCCGGTAACTCGTCGCAACTGTCCGACGGTGCTTCAATGACCCTGGTGATGAGCCTGGAAAAAGCCCTGCAACTGGGCCTTAAGCCCAAGGCGTTCTTCCGTGGTTTTACGGTGGCCGGTTGTGAGCCGGATGAAATGGGCATCGGTCCGGTGTTCTCGGTGCCCAAGCTGCTCAAGGCCAAAGGTCTGCAAGTCGCTGATATAGATCTGTGGGAACTCAACGAAGCCTTTGCCTCCCAATGCCTGTACAGCCGTAACCGCCTGGAAATCGACAACGAAAAGTACAACGTCAACGGCGGCTCGATCTCCATCGGCCATCCGTTCGGCATGACCGGCTCACGCCAGGTCGGGCACCTGGTGCGCGAACTGCAGCGCCGCAACCTGCGCTACGGCATCGTGACCATGTGCGTGGGCGGTGGCATGGGCGCCAGCGGGTTGTTCGAAGCGGTGCGTTGAACCGAGCGACCCATACAGTCTTATTAGCGGCTAGTGCGCAACTGTCCCTGTGTGATGCCGGCGTGGAAGCCTAGAATGGGCTTTTCTCGCCGTCTTGCTCTGGGGTTTGCATGCACATTTCGTCCGGTCGCTGGGTCTATGGTCTGTTCCTGGCCCTGCTGACCGCTTTTTTATGGGGCATCCTGCCGATCAAGCTCAAGCAGGTGCTGCTGGTGATGGACCCGGTCACGGTGACCTGGTTTCGCCTGCTGGTTTCCGGTGGGTGCCTGTTTGCCTACCTGGCCGCCACCCGGCGCCTGCCAAGCCGCAAGTCCCTGGGCCCCAAAGGCGGCTGGCTGGTGCTGATGGCGGTGCTCGGGCTGGTGGGGAACTACGTGCTGTACCTCATGGGCCTGAATCTATTGAGTCCCGGCACTGCGCAACTGGTGGTGCAGGTGGGCCCGATCCTGTTGCTGATCGGCAGTGTGTTGATATTCAAGGAGCGTTTCAGCCTGGGGCAGGGGATTGGCCTGCTGGTGCTGATGCTCGGCTTTGGGCTGTTTTTCAATCAACGCCTGAGCGAGTTGCTGACGTCCTTGAGTGACTACACCGCCGGGGTGCTCCTGATTTTGTTGGCCTCCACCGTGTGGACCTTCTATGCGCTGGGGCAAAAACAATTGCTGACAGTGTGGAATTCGCTACAGGTGATGATGGTGATCTACCTGTTTTGCGCCCTGTTGCTCACGCCGTGGGTGCATCCACTGGAGGCGCTGCAGTTGAGCCCGCTGCAAGGCTGGCTGCTACTGGCGTGCTGCCTCAATACCCTGGTTGCCTATGGCGCGTTTGCCGAGGCGCTGGCCCATTGGGAAGCCTCACGGGTCAGTGCAACGCTGGCGATCACCCCGTTGGTGACTTTTGCGGCAGTGGCGTTGGCGGCCTGGTTATGGCCGGAGTATGTACAGGCCGAGCAGATCAATGGCCTGGCGTATGGCGGCGCGTTGCTGGTGGTGCTGGGGTCGGCGCTGGTGGCATTGGGGCCGTCGCTGATTGCCGGGCTCAGGGCACGGCGGATGCGGGCGGCGGTGACGCGGATCAGTTGAAAAATTGCGGCGTACTTTAGAGCATCGCGAGCAGGCTCGCTCACACAGGGATTGTGTATAACCTGCGCAAGCGTGCCAACTGGCTGCTTCAGCCCTGCTTGCCTGCCTCCAGCATGTTTTCCGGGCGCACCCAGGCATCGAACTGCTCGTCTGTCAGGTAGCCCAACTGCAACGCCGCCTCACGCAGGGTTAACCCCTCGCTGTAGGCTTTCTTGGCGATTTCCGCCGACTTGTCATAACCGATGTGCGGGTTCAGCGCGGTCACCAGCATCAAGCCTCGTTCCAAGTGAGCGGCCATTTGCCCGGCATCCGGTTCCAGGCCGGCGATGCAGTGCAACTGGAAGTTGCTGCAGCCGTCGGCGAGCAAGCGGATCGATTGCAACAGGTTGTGGATGATCACGGGCTTGAACACGTTCAACTGCAGGTGACCTTGGCTTGCGGCGAAGCCGATCGCCACGTCGTTCCCTAGCACCTGGCAGGCCAGCATCGACAGGGCTTCGCACTGGGTCGGGTTGACCTTGCCGGGCATGATCGAACTGCCTGGTTCGTTGGCCGGCAGCCTGACCTCGGCGAAACCGGCGCGCGGCCCGGAGCCGAGCAGGCGCAAGTCGTTGGCGAGTTTCATCAGGGTCACGGCGAGGGTTTTCAGGGCGCCGGACAGGGTGGTCAGCGGCTCATGACCGGCCAGCGCGGCGAACTTGTTCGGTGCGGTGACAAACGGCAGGCCGGAGAGGGCGGCGAGCTCCGCGGCAATCGCTTCGCCAAAGCCATGGGGCGAGTTGAGCCCGGTACCGACGGCGGTCCCGCCCTGGGCCAGTTCGCAGACGGCCGGCAAGGCGCTGCGGATGGCTCGCTCGGCGTAGTCGAGCTGGGCAATGAAGGCGGACATCTCCTGGCCGAAGCTGATCGGCGTGGCGTCCATCAGATGGGTGCGCCCGGTCTTCACCAGCTTCATGTGGCGCGCCGCCAGCTCGGCGAGACCGCCGGACAGTTCGTTGATCGACGGCAGCAGTTGCTGTTGCACGGCCTGCACCGTGGCGATGTGCATGGCCGTGGGGAAACAGTCGTTGGAGCTCTGCGAGCGATTGACGTGGTCGTTCGGGTGCACCGGCGCCTTGCCGCCACGCGGGTTGCCGGCCAGTTCGTTGGCGCGCCCGGCAATCACCTCGTTGACGTTCATGTTGCTCTGGGTGCCGCTGCCGGTTTGCCAGACCACCAGGGGGAACTGCTCATCGTGCTCGCCGTCGAGCACTTCGTCGGCAGCCTGTTCGATCAGCCGGGCAATATCGGCCGGCAGGTCACCATTACGATCATTGACCCGGGCCGCCGCTTTCTTGATCAGCGCCAGGGCGTGCAGCACCGCCAGTGGCATGCGTTCGCTACCAATCGCGAAATTGATCAGCGAGCGTTGGGTCTGCGCGCCCCAGTAGGCGTCATCCGGGACTTCAACCTGGCCAAGGCTGTCGGTTTCAATACGGCTCATGGGTCACATTCCTTCAGGGTTGATAGCGAAGTTTAGGTGCTGAATGTCGCTGGGGGTTCCATCAGTCGATTTTTCTACCGTTCGGTTGCTGCAAATCAGGCCCGGCAAGGGGGAGGGGTTGAGCGCACGCGTTTTTTAGGCGCAGAATGGCTCCCCTTGGGGTTTTACCTCGCCAGCTAGAAAAGGAAACTCGATGACCCGTCTTCGTGCCATCTGTACCGCGGTTGCCCTGGTCTGCGCCAGCGGCCAGGCCTTCGCCGATACCGCCAGCCACAATGCCAGCGCCGAGGCTTTCCTGACCCTGGCGCATGCCGACAAGCTGGGTACCCCGGTGTACATGCAGGTGCAGCAGATGTTTGCCCAGCGCTTTGCCCAGACCAAGGCCCCGGAGTCGAAAAAAGCCCTGCTGGAAACCTACCAGGCCAAGGCTAACGCCGCGCTGGACCAGGCCATTGGCTGGAACAAGCTCAAGCCGGACATGGTCAAGCTGTACACCAGCAACTTCAGCGAATCAGAACTCAAGGACCTGGTCGCGTTCTACAAGTCGCCTCTGGGCAAAAAAGTCCTGGAAAAAATGCCTCAGCTGACTCAGCAATCGGCGCAGATGACCCAGGCCAAACTGGAAAGCGCGGTACCGGTGGTCAACAAACTGCTGGCCGACATGACCAACGAACTTGATCCAAAAGCCGCGGCAGCCGCCAAGAAAAAGCCCTGACCGGAGCCCCTGATGACCATGCAACAACGTATTGAGACGACGCTGAGCGCGTTGTTACCCGTGCACCTGGATGTGCTGGACGAAAGCCACATGCACAGTCGCGGGCTGCAGACCCACTTCAAGGCGGTAGTGGTCAGCGAACAGTTCGCCGGGCTCAACAGCGTCAAACGCCACCAGAAGGTCTACGCCACGCTGGGCGACCTGATGGGTGAGTTTCACGCGTTGGCGCTGCACACCTATACCCCCGAGGAGTGGGCCAAGACGGGCGCCGCGCCTGCCTCGCCGACTTGTGCCGGCGGCAGCAAGCACTGATCGCCTACAGGCCAGCTGATTTTTGTTAGACTACGCAGCGCGCCGCTTATGCCGGCGCGTTTTTTTTCGCATCCGGTTCACCCTTTACGAGGGTAGCCACCTGGAGAAATACCCATGACACAACAGATTGTCGTGGCGGCACTGTATAAGTTCGTCACCCTGGAAGATTACGTTGCACTGCGCGAGCCCCTGCTGCAGGCGATGGTCGACAACGGCATCAAAGGCACCCTGCTGATTGCCGAGGAAGGCATCAACGGCACGGTTTCCGGTAGCCGCGAAGGCATCGACGGCCTGATGGCCTGGCTCAAGAACGACCCGCGCATGGACGATATCGACCACAAGGAATCGTACTGCGACGATCAGCCGTTCTATCGCACCAAGGTCAAGCTCAAGAAAGAAATCGTGACCCTGGGCGTCGAAGGCGTCGACCCGAACAAGAAAGTCGGCACCTATGTCGAGCCGCAGGACTGGAACGCCTTGATCAGCGACCCGCAAGTGCTGTTGATCGATACCCGTAATGACTACGAGGTCTCGATTGGCACCTTTGAAGGGGCGATCGACCCGAAGACCACCAGTTTTCGCGAATTTCCCGACTACATCAAAGCCAACTTCGATCCGGCCAAGCACAAGAAGGTCGCGATGTTCTGCACCGGCGGCATTCGCTGCGAGAAGGCTTCGAGCTATATGCTCAGCCAGGGCTTCGATGAGGTCTTCCACCTCAAGGGCGGAATCCTCAAGTACCTCGAAGAGGTGCCGCAGGAAGAAACCAAATGGCAGGGCGACTGTTTTGTATTCGATAACCGGGTCACCGTTCGCCACGACTTGAGCGAAGGCGACTACGATCAATGTCATGCCTGTCGTACACCCGTCAGCGTAGAAGACCGCGCATCCGAGCACTATGTGGCTGGCATCAGTTGCCCTCATTGCTGGGATAAGCTGAGCGAGAAAACCCGTCGCAGTGCAATCGACCGGCAAAAGCAGATCGAATTGGCCAAGGCGCGCAACCAGCCGCACCCGATTGGTTACAACTACAAGCAATCCAGCACCGAGGCCTGAACCATGACCGCGCGCCTGCTCTATGTAATGGACCCGATGTGTTCCTGGTGCTGGGGGTTCGCTCCGGTGGCCGAGGCATTGGCCTTGCAGGCGCAGGCCGCCGGCGTGGACGTGCACCTGGTGGTCGGCGGTTTGCGCACGGGCAGTGGCGCGGCGCTGGAGCCGACTACCCGACGCTATATTCTTGAACACTGGCAGGCCGTCAACGACGCCACCGGCCAACCATTCAAGCTCGACGGTGCGCTGCCCGAAGGTTTTGTCTACGACACTGAGCCCGCCTGCCGCGCGCTGGTCACGGCCCGCAGCCTGGCACCGGATTGCGCCTGGCAGTTGCTCAAGCTGATCCAGCAGGCTTTTTATGCACAGGGGCGCGATGTGACCCATGCCAGCGTGCTGGTGGAGTTGGCCGAGCAAGCGGGCTTGCCGCGAATCGAATTCGCCGCAGCCTTCGACCGTGCCGACCAGCACGCCGCCACGGCGGCGGATTTCACCTGGGTCCAGGACCTGGGGATTGCCGGCTTCCCGACCTTGTTGGCCGAGCGTAACGGTCAACTGGCCTTGTTGACCAATGGCTACCAACCACTTAGCGAGCTGTCCCCGTTGCTCGGCCGCTGGCTGGAGCGTGCCGCCTGTGTATGACCAGCCTGACGCTGGACAGCCACCGGAGCGAGTCGATCGGCTGAGTTGGGCACACATCCGTCGCCTGGCACTGCGGCATAAAAAAGCCTTGTGGATCGCCAACGGTGTCGCCGTCCTGGCGACCTTGTGCAGCGTGCCGATTCCCTTGCTGCTGCCGTTGCTGGTGGATGAGGTGTTGCTGGGTAATGGCGATGCGGCGCTGAAGGTGATGAACCGCGCGCTGCCCCAGGCCTGGCAAAGCGCCGCCGGTTATATCGGCCTGATGCTGCTGATCACCCTGACCCTGCGGTGTGCGGCATTGTTGTTCAACGTGGTGCAGGCTCGGCTGTTTGCCGGTTTGGCCAAAGACATTGTGTATCGCATTCGCCTGCGGCTGATCGAGCGCCTCAAGTGCATTTCCCTGGGGGAGTACGAAAGCCTGGGCAGCGGCACGGTCACCACCCACCTGGTCACCGACCTGGACACGGTCGACAAGTTTGTCGGCGAGACTCTCAGTCGGTTCCTCGTGGCCATGCTCACGCTGGTGGGCACGGCGGCGATCCTGGTCTGGATGCACTGGCAGCTGGCACTGCTGATTCTGCTGTTCAACCCACTGGTGATCTACGCCACGGTGCAGTTGGGCAAGCGGGTCAAGCACCTGAAGAAGCTGGAGAACGACAGCACCTCGCGGTTCACCCAGGCGCTGACCGAGACCCTGGACGCGATTCAGGAAATCCGTGCCGGTAACCGCCAGGGCTTTTTCCTCGGTCGTCTTGGCGCCCGCGCCCGGGACGTGCGCAACTATGCGGTCAACTCGCAGTGGAAAACCGATGCGTCGAGCCGCGCCAGTGGCTTGCTGTTCCAGTTCGGCATCGACATCTTTCGTGCCGCAGCGATGCTCACCGTGTTGTTCTCCGATCTGTCCATCGGGCAGATGCTGGCGGTGTTCAGCTACCTGTGGTTCATGATCGGTCCGGTCGAACAACTGCTGAATCTGCAATACGCCTATTACGCAGCCGGCGGTGCCTTGACGCGGATCAATGAGCTGTTGTCGCGCGCTGACGAGCCGCAGTACCCGGGAGGGATCGATCCGTTCAAGGGGCGCGAGACAGTCGGTATCGAAGTGCAAGGCCTGAGTTTCAGCTATGGCGACGAGCCGGTGCTGGACCAGATGAACCTGTCCATTGCGCCCGGAGAAAAAGTCGCCATCGTCGGGGCCAGTGGTGGCGGTAAAAGCACCTTGGTGCAATTGCTCCTGGGGCTTTATACCCCCCAGGGCGGCGAAATCCGTTTTGGCGGTGTCACCCAGTACGACATTGGCCTGGAAACCATCCGCGAGCATGTCGCGGTGGTGCTGCAGCACCCGGCGCTGTTCAACGACAGTATTCGGGCCAACCTGACCATGGGCCGTGAGCGCAGTGACGAAGCCTGCTGGCAGGCCCTGCAGATTGCCCAACTCGACGCCACGGTCAAGGGCTTGCCCCAGGGGCTGGACAGTATTGTCGGGCGTTCCGGTGTGCGTTTGTCCGGTGGTCAGCGCCAACGCCTGGCGATTGCCCGGATGGTGCTCGCCGAACCCAAGGTGGTGATTCTCGACGAAGCCACCTCGGCGCTTGATGCCGCCACCGAGTACAACCTGCACCTGGCGCTGGCGCGGTTTCTCAGTGGGCGGACCACCTTGATCATTGCTCACCGCCTCTCGGCGGTGAAGCAGGCCGACCGGGTGTTGGTGTTCGATAGCGGGCAAGTTGCCGAGGATGGCGACCATCAGCAACTGATCGCGGAGGGTGGTTTGTACGCCAAGCTGTACGGTCATTTGCAACAGCACTGAAGGCGGCCGGCACTTACTTCCAGGCCACTTCCAATGCATTGGGGTTGCCGTCAACAGCAAACTGCTTCATCACGTATGAGCATTAAAAATGTCGCGGCTTGCCGGGAGTGAGATCGCCTCCTAGGCTAGCTGTAACGATTTCGGCTGCACGTCGATCAAGCAGCGTTAACGCAAGGGACCTCATGAAGCAAAAAAGGACGCTCGGGACACCTCGGCTGCTGGGCATCGTCTGGCCGTTTATTGCCGTCGTCCTATTTCAGGCCCTGCTCGGTGGTGTCAGCCTCTATACGCTGTCGGCGGTTCGCGGCTATGTGGCCGGCGAGAGCCTGTGGTCCAAGAGCCAGAAAGACGCGATCTACTACCTCAATCTCTATGCTGACAACCGCGACGAATCTATCTTTCGAAAATACCAGCAGGCCATGACGGTGCCGGAAGGTGGCCATGAACTGCGGGTTGCACTGGACCGCGAGCCGCCGGACCTGGAGGCGGCCCGACTAGGCATTCTCAAGGGGGGTAATCACCCGGACGACGTACCGAGCCTGATCTGGCTGTACTTGAATTTTCGCCATTTCAGCTATCTGCAAATCGCTATCGATCGTTGGATTGAGGGTGATGCGTATCTGGTCCAGCTGGACACTGTTGCCCGGGACATGCACGAGCGCATCAGCCGCAACCAGGCCACCGAAGCGGACATGGCGCGGTGGAAAGCGCGGATATTTGCCATCAATGAAGGTGTAACCCCCGCCGCCAAGGCCTTCAGCGATGCGCTGGGCGAGGGCTCGCGGGTGATTTTGCGCTGGTTGCTGTACACCAACCTGGCAACCGCGCTCGGTCTGATTGTCCTGGCCTTGCTGCGGACCCACAAATTGCTCGCGCAGCGCCACGCTTTTGCCGATGCCTTGCAGCTGGAAAAAGAGCGCGCGCAAATTACCTTGCAGTCGATTGGCGACGCCGTGATCACCACCGATGTCGAGGGCGCCATTGCTTACATGAACCCGGCGGCCGAAGCACTGACCCACTGGAAGGCTGGACAGGCTGTCGGCCTGCCGCTGGCGGAGTTGTTCAATCTGCTGGATGAGAACGCCCAGGCCGACGGCTTCACCCTGATCGAGCACATTCTCAGCGGTCAGCTCAGTGGCAGCAGCGAACACGCCAAGCTGATCCAGCGTCTGGACGGCAGTACGGTGTCGGTGACCCTGGTCGGGTCGCCGATTCACACGGCGGGCAAGGTCAGTGGCACGGTGCTGGTGTTGCATGACATGACCCAGGAGCGGCAATACATCGCCAACCTTTCCTGGCAGGCGACCCACGACGCCTTGACCGGCCTGGCCAACCGTCGCGAATTCGAATTTCGCCTGGAGCAGGCGCTGCATAACCTGACACGCCAACCTGGGCGACATGCACTGATGTTCCTCGACCTCGATCAATTCAAGCTGGTCAATGACACCTGTGGGCATGCTGCCGGCGATGAGTTGCTGCGACACATCTGTGCCTTGCTGCAGTCGGGCTTGCGCGAGGGTGACACCCTGGCTCGGCTGGGGGGGGACGAGTTCGGCATTCTCCTGGAGAACTGCTCGCCGGAGTCCTCGGAGAAAATCGCCGAGACCCTGCGCCAGACCGTGCAAAACCTGCATTTTGTCTGGAAAGGCCGGCCATTCGTGACCACTGTCAGTATCGGCCTGGTGCACGTCGCGCAGAATCCGGCGACCCTGGAAGCCTTGCTGCGGGCCGCGGACATGGCGTGCTACATGGCCAAGGAGAAGGGCCGTAACCGCGTGCAGCTGTACCATGTCGACGACTCCGAGTTGTCGCTGCGCTTTGGCGAAATGGCTTGGGTGCAGCGCTTGCACATGGCCCTTGAAGAAAATCGCTTCTGTTTGTACTCCCAGGAAATCGCCACCTTGGGGCACGTCGATACAGGCGGTGGGCATGTCGAAATTCTTCTACGACTGCATGACGAAGCCGGGCGAATGATATTGCCCAGTTCTTTTATTCCCGCCGCCGAACGTTATGGCTTGATGACTTCCCTGGATCGCTGGGTGGTCGAGAATGTATTCAAGATAATTGCCCAGTGTATGGCCCGACAACATGAAGGGCCGATGGCGATGTGTGCGATTAATCTGTCAGGCATTACTATTGGTGATGATGAATTTTTAATCTTCTTGCGTCAGCAGTTTGTTATTCACGGTATTCCGCCTGAAATGATTTGTTTTGAAATTACTGAAACCAGTGCAATTTCAAATTTATCCAGTGCAATTAAATTTATTAATGAACTCAAAGGCTTGGGTTGCTACTTTTCTCTAGATGATTTTTGTGCCGGAATGTCATCGTTCGCGTATCTGAAACACTTACCTGTAGACTTTCTAAAGATCGACGGAAGTTTCGTCAGGGATATGCTGGACGACCCGATTAACCGCGCAATGGTCGAAGTGATCAACCACATTGGTCATGTCATGGGTAAGCGCACGATTGCCGAATTTGTTGAAACCCCGCAGATCGAGCAGGCCTTGCTGGAAATCGGCGTGGATTATGCGCAGGGTTACAACATTGAACGTCCGCAGTTGTTTACCACTGACAGCCTGCTCTGTCGGCCGAGTCGACCTCGGCCATTGTTGTTCAAGGCGCCCGGTACGTTCCGTTGAAGTTGTCTGTCGATCCCTAACCATCACAATCAAAAGGAGTGCGACAGTGATCGATACATTCAACAGAACCGGCCCGCTTATGGAAGCTGCTAGTTATCCTGCCTGGGCTCAGCAATTGATTCAGGCGTGCAGCGAGAGCAAGCGTCGGGTTGTCGAACATGAACTTTACCTGCGTATGCGCGACAACCAACTCAGCGCCAGGACCATGCGCCAATACTTGATTGGTGGCTGGCCGGTGGTGGAACAATTTGCGCTGTATATGGCGCAGAACCTGACCAAGACCCGCTTTGCCCGGCACCCGGGCGAAGACATGGCACGCCGCTGGTTGATGCGCAATATCCGTGTAGAACTCAATCATGCCGACTATTGGCTGCACTGGAGTCGTGCCCATGGCGTGAGTCTGGAAGATTTGCAGGCGCAACAAGTGGCGCCCGAGCTGCATGCGCTGAGTCATTGGTGCTGGCATACCAGTTCGTCCGACTCGTTGATCGTGGCCATCGCCGCCACCAACTATGCGATCGAGGGAGCGACGGGGGAGTGGGCGGCGCTGGTCTGTTCCAACGGGATCTATGCGGCGTCATTTGCCGATGAGGAACGCAAACGCGCCATGAAATGGCTGAAAATGCACGCGCAGTACGATGATGCTCATCCTTGGGAGGCGCTGGAGATCATCTGCACGCTCGCCGGCCAAAACCCCAGCAAGGCGCTGCAGGAAGAGCTGCGCCTAGCCGTGTGCAAAAGCTACGACTATATGTACCTGTTCCTGGAGCGCTGCCTGCAACTGGAGTACGTCCACAAGCCCAGCGTAGTCCGTGGGCGAATGGCGATGGCAGAAGGCTGACAGCGCGGCCCCTGTAGCAGCTGGCGCAGCCTGCGTTGGGTTGCGCAGCGACCCCCGACATTCTCAAGCAGGGTGTCGGGGGATTATCCCGCCATCGCCAGGCGATTACGCCCCTCGCGCTTGGCCACGTACAGCGCACTGTCAGCGCGGCGCAGCAGGCTTTCGGCCGATTCTGCGGGGAGCAGGGTCGAGCAGCCGAGGCTGACGGTCAGCTCGATCAGCTTGCCCTCAACCCGATAATCCTCCACCTGTGCGCTGTATCGCAGGCGTTCGCCGACCATGGCCGCAGCTTCGCGGCTGGTATTGGACAGCAGGATCAAAAACTCCTCGCCACCGAAACGAAACACCATGTCGACGTTGCGCAGTTGGTTCTTGATCGACGTGGCGACGGCCTTGAGCACCTGGTCGCCAGCAGCGTGGCCGTGGCTGTCATTGACGCGCTTGAAGTGGTCGATATCCAGCATCAGCAGGGACAAAGGCTGCTGGTGACGTCGGGCCATGTGGATTTCCCGTTCCAGGGTCTGATCCATGGCGATACGGTTACCGGTACCGGTCAGGGGGTCACGCAGTGCACTTTGAGTCGCCGCTCGATACAGCAGGGCGTTGCGCATGGGGAACAACAAGGGCACCAGCAGGGCTTCGAGGTTGGCCTGCTCCTGCTCGCTGAAGCGTTGATTGCGCCGGAACACCAGTTCACCCAGGTGTTCACCCTGATGGCTGAGGCTGTAGCTCACCGAGTGATGGCCGCGCTGGCCGAGCTCCAGGCGCAATTCGCTGGACTCGTGCCGATAGTGCAGGGCGTCCAGCGGAACCAGGCGCTGAACTTCGCGAAAAAACAGGCCGAGGATGCGTTGCGGTTCCAGGCTGGTTTGCAATTGCAGGCCCATTTGCTGGCGCAACTGGCTCAGGCTCGCAGGGCGTTCCACAAGGGGCGGGATCTGGCCAAAACCCAGGCGTTGCAATTTGGCGCTATCAAAATCAATTGCGTGGGTCTGGGTTGGAGATTTCATATGGCGTGCGCCCCCAAGCAGGAATGCTGTCTGACAAGCTGGGTTACAGCGTGTTTGGTGCAGATTTAGAGCGAAATGCGTGCCATCGGTTCATTTTCTGGAAAAGCCGATTGCAATCAGATGCTTGGGGCACCCAGCGGGGTATGCCTGCGAGCAATATGACGGTTGTTTGACTAAGCATAGCAGAATAGTGGCACCGCCTGGCTCATGCCGCGGCGGGAAGCCGTCGCGGCATGCTGGGGGCGAGCTTACTGGGCGTCGAACGCCTGGCCGTTGATGCCGCTGCTATCCGGCCCCATGAGGTACAGGTAGACCGGCATGATCTCTTCCGGGGTCGGGTTGTTGTTCGGGTTTTCCCCGGGGTAGGCCTGGGCACGCATGCTGGTGCGGGTGGCGCCCGGGTTGATGCTGTTGGAGCGGATCGGTGCGACGGTGTCGACTTCATCGGCCAGGGTCTGCATCAAGCCCTCGGTGGCGAACTTCGATACGCCATAAGCACCCCAGTAGGCACGGCCCTTGCGACCCACGCTGCTGGACGTGAAGATCACCGAGGCGTCCTTGGACAGCTTGAGCAGGGGCAGCAGGGTGCTGGTGAGCATGAACATGGCGTTGACGTTGACTTGCATCACGCGCATGAAGTTTTCGCCGGACAGTTGCTCGATCGGCGTGCGTGGACCAATGATCGAGGCGTTGTGCAGCAGGCCGTCAAGGTGGCCGAACTCAGTCTCGATCATTGCCGCCAACTCGTCGTACTGGTGCGGCAGAGCGGTTTCCAGGTTGAACGGGATCACCGCCGGTTGAGGGTGGCCCGCGGCTTCGATTTCGTCGTAAACCTGGGTCAGGTTGGCTTCGGTCTTGCCCAGCAACAGCACGGTGGCGCCGTGAGCTGCGTAGGTTTTCGCGGCGGCTGCACCGATCCCGCGGCCGGCACCGGTGACCAGGATGACCCGGTCCTTGAGCAATTCAGGACGAGCGGAGTAATCAAACATAAAAAACCTCTACAAAAATTCTTCAGGTCAGGCGCAATCCCTGCGGGGGCGCCGGTGCGGCTACCGCCAGCAGATGTTGTGCGTGACTGCTTAGCAGCTGCACAACGCGCTATCGAGCACCTTGCGCAACTCCAGCGGATGATCCACCACCACGTCCGCACCCCAGTGCCGCGGGTTGTCGTCTGGGTGAATGTAGCCGTAGGTGACCGCAGCGGTGCGGGTGCCGGCATCGCGTCCGGACTCGATGTCGCGCAGGTCGTCGCCGACGAACAGGACGCTGGCCGGGTCGAGGTCGAGCATCTTGCACGCGAGGATCAGCGGTTCCGGGTCTGGCTTGCTGTTCTTTACGTGATCCGGGCAGATCAGTAGGGCCGAGCGCTCGGCCAGCCCCAGTTGTTGCATGATCGGCTCGGCAAAACGCAGCGGCTTGTTGGTCACTACGCCCCAGATCAGATTGGCCTTCTCGATGTCGGCCAGCAGTTCAGCCATACCGTCGAACAGTTTGCTGTGGACCGCGCAGCCCTTGAGGTAGCGCTCGAGGAACTCCAGGCGTAGTTCCTCGAAGCCTGGCGCCTGCGGGTCCAGCATGAAGGTCGCGGCGACCATGGCCTTGGCCCCACCGGAAATCTCGTCGCGGATGCGTTTGTCCGGGATCGCTGGCAGCCCGCGCTCGGCCAGCATGTCCTGGCAGATGGCGATGAAGTCCGGCGCGGTGTCGAGCAGGGTGCCGTCCATGTCGAAGAGAACTGCTCTGATTGCCATGGGCTTACTCCTCGCGCAGGGTCTGGATCATGTAGTTGACGTCAACGTCGCTGGCCAGCTTGTAGTGCTTGGTCAGCGGGTTGTAGGTCAGGCCGATGATGTCCTTGACGGTCAGGCCGGCCGCACGGCTCCAGGCGCCCAGTTCGGAAGGGCGGATGAATTTCTTGAAGTCGTGGGTGCCGCGTGGCAGCAGCTTCATGATGTATTCCGCGCCGACGATGGCGAACAGGTAGGCCTTCGGGTTGCGGTTGATGGTGGAGAAGAACACCTGGCCGCCGGGCTTGACCATACGGAAGCAGGCGCGGATCACCGACGAGGGGTCGGGCACGTGCTCGAGCATTTCCAGGCAGGTGACCACGTCGAACTGCTCGGGCATTTCTTCGGCCAGGGCTTCGGCGGTGATCTGCCGGTATTCCACGCTCACGCCCGACTCCAGCTGATGCAGCTGGGCAACTGCCAGGGGCGCTTCACCCATGTCGATGCCCATCACTGTGGCGCCGCGCTGTGCCATGGATTCGCTGAGGATGCCGCCGCCACAGCCGACGTCCAGGACCTTCTTGCCCGCCAGTTTGACGCGTTCGTCAATCCAGTTGACGCGCAGTGGGTTGATGTCGTGGAGGGGCTTGAACTCGCTTTCGCGATCCCACCAGCGATGGGCCAGGGCCTCGAATTTGGCGATTTCAGCGTGGTCGACGTTGCTCATGGGTAATCCTCTGAATCTGAAATATTCTGCTGTCAGCCTTGAGGTTCAGCTCAAGGGGTCGTTCTATTCGGTGTGGCCGCTGATGCGTTGACCCCAGGCGTTGGCCGTGGCGCACAGCTGTTGTTCATCGAGGCGCGTCAGGCGCCGGTCGTCGAGCAATTGCTTGCCGCCGACCCAAAGGTGTTTCACGCAGTCCCGGCCGGTGGCATAGATCAGTTGCGAGACTGGGTCGTAGACCGGTTGCTGGGCCAGGCCGGACAGGTCGAAGGCCGCGAGGTCGGCAAGCTTGCCGACTTCCAGCGAGCCAGTCTGCTGTTCCAGGCCCAGGGCACGGGCGCCGTTGAGGGTTGCCATGCGCAGGGCGCGATGGGCGTCCAGGGCGCTGGCGGATCCGGCAACGGCTTTGGCCAGCAGCGCGGCGGTACGGGTTTCGCCCAGCAGGTCCAGGTCGTTGTTGCTGGCGGCGCCATCGGTGCCGATCGCCACATTGACCCCGGCTTGCCACAAGCGCTCCACCGGGCAGAAGCCGCTGGCCAGTTTAAGGTTCGATTCCGGGCAATGAATCACGCTGCTGTTGCTTTCTACCAGCAATGCCAGGTCGTCTTCGCTGATCTGGGTCATGTGCACTGCCTGGAAGCGTGGCCCCAGCAGGCCCAGGCGTGCCAGGCGGGCCAATGGCCGCTCGCCGTGCTTTTCCAGCGCCTGGTGCACCTCGATCGCGGTTTCGTGGACGTGCATGTGAATGGCGGCGTCCAGCTCCTCGGCGATCACCCGGACTTTCTCCAGGTTTTCATCGCCAACGGTGTAGGGTGCATGGGGACCGAAGGCGATTTTGAGGCGTGGATGGTGCTTGAGGTCGCCGAACAGTTCGATGCCCTGGCGGATCGCCTCATCGGCACTGCTGGCGCCGGGAATCGGGAAGTCGAGGATCGGAATCGCGATCTGTGCCCTTATGCCGCTGTTATGGACACGCTCACTGGCAACTTTGGGGAAGAAGTACATGTCCGAGAAGCAGGTGATGCCACCTTTGATCTGTTCGGCGATGGCCAGGTCGGTGCCGTCGCGTACAAAGGCTTCATCAACCCACTTGGCCTCGGCTGGCCAGATGTGCTGTTCGAGCCAGGTCATCAGTGGCAAGTCGTCGGCCAGGCCGCGGAACAGGGTCATTGCCGCATGCCCATGGGCGTTGATCAGCCCGGGGCTGAGCAGCATGCCTGGCAACTCCCGGACCTCATGGGCCGCGAGTTTGAGTGCAGCGCTGCGCGGACCGATGAAGGCAATTCGCCCGTCGCGGATCCCCAGGCCATGCTCCTTGAGCACCACGCCCGCCGGCTCGACAGGCACCAGCCAGGTCGGCAGCAAGAGGAGGTCGAGAGCGGCAACGGGGGTCGGCATCGAGGATTCGGTCCAGTGCTTTTGTAAAGGATGGCGAAGTATACCCGAGCGTCTTCGCGGGGGGATCGCTATAATCGACGGCTTTTGTTCATGAGTACGGGGTGAGGGATGCGCGATCGACTGTTGGCTGCTGAGAAGGTGAAGGCCATCGATTGGCGAGACGGCACCCTGTACCTGCTGGATCAGCGCCTGCTGCCGTTCGAGGAGCGCTGGATCGCTCATACCAGCGCGGCGCAGGTGGCGGAGGCCATTCGTACGATGGTGGTCCGTGGCGCCCCGGCAATCGGCATTAGCGCCGCCTATGGCATGGTGCTGGCCGCGCGTGCCCGAATCGCCGCAGGTGGCGACTGGCAGGCGGCGCTGGAAGAGGATTTTGCCCTGCTGGCCGAGTCCCGTCCAACTGCGGCTAACCTGTCCTGGGCCCTGGGGCGCATGCGCGAACGCCTGGCGCGGCTCAAGGCTCACGCCCAGCCCTTGGTCGCGCTCGAAACCGAAGCCCTGGCGATCCAAGAAAGTGATCGTGAGGCCAACCTGACCATCGCCCAGTTGGGCGTCGACCTGATTCGCAAGCACCAAGGCAACGCGCAGACCATCCTCACCCATGGCAATGCCGGTGCGCTGGCCACGGGCGGCTTCGGTACGGCGCTGGGGGTGATTCGCGGGGCGTTCCTGGAAGGCATGGTCGAGCGGGTCTATGTCGACGAAACTCGGCCCTGGCTGCAAGGCTCGCGCCTTACCACTTGGGAGCTGGCCAACGAAGGCATTCCGGTGACGGTCAACGCCGATGCGGCTGCCGCCCATATCATGAAGACCAAGGGCATTACCTGGGTGGTCGTCGGCGCTGATCGGATCGCCGCCAATGGCGATGTGGCTAGCCAGATCGGCACCTACCAGTTGGCAGTCAACGCCATGCACCACGGCGTGCGCTTCATGGTGGTGGCGTCGAGCTCGACCATCGACATGGACCTGGCCAGCGGCGAGGACATCGCCCTTGAAGAGCGCGACGCCGGTGAGTTGCTCGAAGTGGGCGGCAAGCGGATCGGTGAGGGGGTCGAGGCTTTCAATCCGGTGTTCGACGTCACGCCGGCGGACTTGATCGATGCCATCATCACCGAAAAAGGCCTGGTCGAGCGGCCGGATACCGCAAAGATGGCGCAATTGATGTGCCGCAAGCGCCTGCATTGATCAGCTCAGGTGCCTGAGCGATTGTCGTCGCGAGCAGGTTCATTCCCACAGGTTTTGCGCCCACCACAGGCTCTGCAGGAGCTGGCTTGCCAGCGAAGGGGCAGGTCAAGTCAATAAATTAACCACAATCTAGTCTCGAATCAGCCTCTAAGCTTCTCTCGTCCCCCTCAAGCCTGTCATCGGTCAACTAACTATGCTCCATGCGCATCAGGGGGATAGGTGCGTGGCGGCTCTTGTGATAACATCCGGCGGTTTCCAAGGTCGCCCCGCGGGGTAACCTTTACTGCGCAGATCCATGGCATAACTCGTTGATTTGTCGTAAGTCGGTGCATGGCACTCAGCCTGCAGCGGCGAGCTTCGTTCGTCCCATCTGGATGTGACGAAGTTTCACCAGAAAAAGGAATCAGGCTTCTCATGGGCGAACTGGCCAAAGAAATCCTCCCGGTCAATATCGAAGACGAGCTGAAGCAGTCCTACCTCGACTACGCAATGAGCGTAATTGTCGGGCGGGCACTGCCTGATGCGCGCGATGGCTTGAAGCCCGTGCATCGGCGTGTGCTGTTCGCTATGAGCGAGCTGGGTAACGACTTCAACAAGCCGTACAAGAAATCTGCCCGTGTTGTCGGTGACGTGATCGGTAAGTATCACCCCCACGGTGATACCGCGGTGTACGACACCATCGTTCGGATGGCGCAGCCATTCTCGCTGCGTTACCTGCTGGTCGACGGCCAGGGCAACTTCGGTTCGGTCGACGGCGACAACGCCGCTGCGATGCGATACACCGAAGTGCGCATGACCAAGCTGGCGCACGAGCTGCTGGCTGACCTGCACAAGGAGACCGTGGACTGGGTGCCGAACTACGACGGCACCGAAATGATCCCGGCGGTCATGCCGACCCGTATTCCCAACCTGCTGGTCAACGGCTCCAGCGGTATCGCCGTGGGCATGGCGACCAACATTCCGCCGCACAACCTCGGTGAAGTCATCGACGGTTGCCTGGCGCTCATCGACAATCCCGAGCTGACTGTCGACGAGTTGATGCAATACATCCCGGGTCCGGACTTCCCGACCGCGGCGATCATCAACGGTCGCGCCGGCATCATCGAAGCCTACCGTACCGGTCGCGGACGCATTTACATGCGTGCCCGCTCGACGATCGAAGACATCGACAAGGTCGGTGGTCGCCAGCAGATCGTCATCACCGAACTGCCTTACCAGTTGAACAAGGCGCGTCTGATCGAGAAGATCGCCGAGCTGGTCAAAGAGAAGAAACTGGAAGGCATCACCGAGCTGCGCGACGAGTCCGACAAGGATGGTATGCGCGTCGTGATCGAATTGCGTCGCGGCGAAGTGCCAGAGGTGATTCTCAACAACCTCTACGCCCAGACCCAGCTGCAAGCAGTGTTCGGTATCAACATCGTTGCGCTGATCGATGGCCGTCCGCGGATCCTCAATCTCAAGGATCTGCTGGAAGCCTTCGTGCGTCACCGTCGCGAAGTCGTGACCCGTCGTACCGTGTTCGAGCTGCGTAAAGCTCGCGAGCGTGGCCACATCCTGGAAGGCCAGGCCGTTGCCCTGTCGAACATCGACCCGGTCATCGCCCTGATCAAGGCCTCGCCAACGCCGTCGGAAGCCAAGGAAGCGCTGATCAGCACTGCCTGGGAATCCTCCGCCGTGGTGGCGATGGTCGAGCGCGCCGGTGCCGACTCTTGCCGTCCAGAGACCCTGGATCCGCAGTACGGCCTGCGCGAAGGCAAGTACTTCCTGTCGCCGGAACAGGCGCAAGCCATTCTGGAGCTGCGTCTGCACCGCCTGACTGGCCTGGAGCACGAAAAGCTGCTGGCCGAGTATCAAGAGATCCTCAACCAGATCGGCGAGCTGATCCGCATCCTCAACAGCGCCACGCGCCTGATGGAAGTGATCCGCGAAGAGCTGGAAGTGATCCGCGCCGAGTACGGCGATGTGCGCCGCACCGAAATCCTCGATGCCCGTCTCGACTTGACCCTGGGTGACATGATCCCGGAAGAAGAGCGCGTCGTGACCATTTCCCACGGTGGCTACGCCAAGACCCAGCCATTGGCTGCGTACCAGGCTCAGCGTCGTGGCGGTAAAGGCAAGTCGGCGACTGGCGTCAAGGATGAGGACTACATCGCTCACCTGCTGGTTGCCAACAGCCACACCACGCTGCTGCTATTCTCCAGCAAGGGCAAGGTGTACTGGCTGAAAACCTACGAGATTCCGGAAGCTTCCCGCGCTGCCCGTGGGCGTCCGCTGGTCAACCTGCTGCCGCTGGACAGTGATGAGTACATCACGACCATGCTGCCGGTCGAGGAATACACCGAAGGTCACTTCATCTTCATGGCGACCGCCAAAGGCACCGTGAAGAAGACCCCGCTGGAATCCTTCAGTCGTCAACGCAGCGTCGGCCTGATCGCGCTGGAGCTGGACGAAGGCGACGTATTGATCAGCGCAGCCATCACCGATGGCGAGCGTGAAGTCATGCTGTTCTCCGACGGCGGCAAGGTCACTCGCTTCAAGGAATCCGATGTACGTGCCATGGGCCGTACTGCACGTGGTGTGCGCGGCATGCGCCTGCCGGAAGGGCAGAAGCTGATTTCCATGCTGATCCCGGAAGAAGGCAGCCAGATCCTCACCGCTTCGGCGCGTGGTTATGGCAAGCGTACCGCCATCGGCGAGTTCCCGGAGTACAAGCGTGGCGGCCAGGGCGTGATCGCCATGGTCAGCAACGACCGCAACGGCCGTCTGGTAGGTGCCGTTCAGGTGCTCGACGGTGAGGAGATCATGCTGATTTCCGACCAGGGCACTCTGGTGCGTACCCGTGTCGACGAAGTCTCGAGCCTGGGTCGTAACACCCAGGGCGTGACCCTGATCAAGCTGGCCAGCGACGAAACGCTGGTAGGCCTGGAGCGGGTCCAGGAGCCGTCGGAAGTCGAAGGTGACGAGCTGGAAGGTGAAGAGGGTGGGGTATTCGACGGCGAGGTCGTGATCGACGACGTGGTTGACGATCAGCAACTCGATGCCGCCGCTGACGAAGAACCGCAAGAGTAAGCGGACAAACAGGGGGCGGATGAAAATTCGCCCCCTTGTTGTTTGTCCGGTATGAAAATATCGACAACTGCGAAGATCTTGTGTGACAGGTTTTTTGTGGGAGCCGGGCTTGCCCGCGATGCAGACGCCGCGATGCGTCTTCAGTACCGCGGTGATGCAATCGCAGGCAAGCCAGCTCCCACAATAATTTGCTCCAACCAGGATCGGTGTCGATAGATGTTGTGATTAATTGTGTGATACCACCAAATCAGAGCGAGATTGGATGTGAGCAAGAGAGCCTATAACTTCTGTGCCGGTCCGGCGGCACTTCCCGAAGCTGTCCTGCAACGTGCCCAGGGTGAACTCCTGGATTGGCACGGCAAGGGCCTCTCCGTCATGGAAATGAGCCATCGCAGTGATGAGTTCGTGTCCATTGCCACCAAGGCCGAGCAGGATCTGCGTGATCTGCTGAATATCCCTTCGAACTACAAAGTACTGTTTCTGCAAGGTGGCGCGAGCCAGCAATTTGCCCAGATTCCGCTGAACCTGTTGCCGGAAAACGGCACCGCCGACTATATCGACACCGGTATCTGGTCGCAGAAAGCCATCGAAGAAGCTTCCCGTTACGGCCACGTCAACGTTGCCGCGACCGCCAAGCCCTACGACTATTTTGCAATTCCCGGACAGAACGAGTGGCAGTTGTCGCAAGACGCCGCCTACGTGCACTACGCGCCGAACGAAACCATCGGCGGCCTGGAGTTTGGCTGGGTGCCGGAAACTGGTGATGTGCCGCTGGTCGCCGACATGTCTTCGGACATTTTGTCGCGCCCGATCGATGTTTCGCGTTTTGGCATGATCTACGCCGGCGCCCAGAAAAACATCGGCCCGAGCGGTATCGTGGTCAACATCGTGCGCGAAGACCTGCTGGGTCGTGCCCGCTCGTTGTGCCCGACCATGCTCGACTACAAGGTCGCGGCCGACAACGGCTCGATGTACAACACCCCGCCAACCCTGGCCTGGTACTTGTCCGGCCTGGTGTTCGAGTGGCTGAAGGATCAAGGTGGCGTGGAAGCTATCGGTAAGCTCAACGAGGCCAAGCAGCGCACTCTGTATGACTTCATTGATGCCAGCGGCCTGTACAGCAACCCGATCAACAAGACTGATCGCTCGTGGATGAACGTGCCGTTCCGCCTGGCCGACGATCGCCTGGACAAGCCATTTTTGGCCGGTGCCGAGGAGCGGGGCCTGCTGAACCTCAAGGGTCACCGTTCGGTAGGCGGTATGCGCGCCTCCATCTATAACGCCGTCGACATCGTTGCGGTCAACGCACTGGTTTCGTACATGGCAGAGTTCGAGAAGGAACACGGCTAATGTCTGAGCAAGAACTCAAGGCACTGCGCCTGCGCATTGATTCGCTGGACGAAAAGGTCCTGGAGCTGATCAGTGAGCGTGCCCGCTGCGCCCAGGAAGTCGCGCGAGTAAAGATGGCCTCGCTGGCCGAAGGCGAAGTGCCGGTGTTCTATCGTCCTGAGCGTGAAGCTCAGGTGCTCAAGCGCGTGATGGAGCGAAACCAGGGGCCGCTGGGCAACGAAGAGATGGCGCGGTTGTTCCGCGAAATCATGTCCTCGTGCCTGGCGCTCGAGCAGCCGCTGAAAGTGGCTTACCTGGGGCCTGAAGGCACCTTCACCCAGGCAGCCGCCATGAAGCACTTTGGTCACGCGGTGATCAGCAAGCCGATGGCGGCGATCGATGAAGTGTTCCGTGAAGTGGCTGCCGGCGCGGTGAATTTTGGCGTGGTGCCTGTGGAAAACTCCACGGAAGGCGCCGTCAACCACACCCTCGACAGCTTCCTTGAGCACGACATGGTCATCTGTGGCGAAGTCGAGCTGCGGATTCACCACCACTTGCTGGTGGGTGAAAACACCAAGACTGACAGCATCAGCCGCATCTACTCCCACGCCCAGTCCCTGGCCCAGTGCCGCAAGTGGCTGGATGCGCATTACCCGAATGTCGAGCGCGTGGCGGTCTCCAGCAACGCCGAGGCAGCCAAGCGGGTCAAGGGTGAGTGGAATTCGGCGGCAATCGCTGGCGACATGGCGGCTGGCCTGTACGGCCTGACTCGCCTGGCCGAGAAGATCGAAGATCGTCCGGACAACTCCACGCGCTTCCTGATGATCGGTAGCCAGGAAGTGCCGCCGACTGGCGACGACAAGACCTCGATCATCGTCTCGATGAGCAACAAGCCGGGTGCGCTGCACGAACTGCTCGTGCCTTTCCACGACAACGGCATCGACCTGACTCGCATCGAGACTCGTCCGTCGCGCAGTGGCAAGTGGACCTACGTGTTTTTCATCGACTTCGTCGGCCACCACCGCGATCCGCTGGTCAAGGGTGTGCTGGAGAAAATCAGTCAGGAAGCAGTGGCACTTAAAGTGTTGGGTTCCTACCCCAAAGCAGTTCTCTAAGGGCGTTAACAATGAGTGGCGACTTCCTCGCTCTGGCACAGCCGGGCGTGCAACAACTTTCGCCTTACGTTCCGGGCAAGCCCGTGGACGAACTGGCTCGCGAGCTGGATATCGATCCGGCCAGCATCGTCAAACTGGCCAGCAACGAAAACCCGCTGGGTGCCAGTCCCAAGGCCTTGGCGGCGATTCGTGAAGAGCTGGCCGAGCTGACCCGGTATCCGGATGGCAATGGCTTTGCGCTCAAGACCCTGCTGGCAGAACAGTGCCGTGTCGAGCTGAGCCAGGTGACGTTGGGCAACGGCTCCAACGATATTCTTGAGCTGGTGGCGCGTGCCTATCTGGCACCCGGCTTGAACGCAGTGTTCAGTGAGCACGCCTTTGCGGTCTATCCGATCGTCACCCAGGCCGTTGGTGCTGATGCGCGGGTAATCCCGGCCAAGGACTGGGGGCACGACCTGCCGACCATGTTGGCAGCGATCGACGCCAACACCCGAGTAGTGTTCATTGCCAATCCGAACAACCCGACCGGAACCTGGTTCAGTGCCGAGGCACTGGATGAGTTCCTGCAGGATGTGCCTGCCTCGGTGCTGGTGGTGCTGGACGAGGCGTACATCGAGTACGCCGAGGGCAGTGAGCTGCCCGATGGCCTGGATTTTCTTGCTGCGTATCCGAACTTGCTGGTATCGCGCACCTTCTCCAAGGCCTATGGCTTAGCGGCGTTGCGCGTCGGTTATGGTTTGTCGACGGCGGTGGTGGCTGACGTGCTGAATCGCGTGCGCCAGCCCTTCAACGTCAACAGCCTGGCACTGGCAGCCGCCTGTGCCGCGTTGCAAGACGATGAATACCTGGCTGAAAGCCGACGCCTGAATGAGGCTGGCATGCAGCAGTTGGAAGCCGGGTTCCGTGAGCTGGGGCTGGGCTGGATCCCGTCCCGGGGCAACTTCATCTGTGTTGATCTGGGGTGCAGTGCTGCGCCGATCTTCCAGGGCTTGCTGCGTGAAGGTGTGATTGTGCGTCCGGTGGCCAACTACGGCATGCCGAACCACCTGCGCATCACCGTCGGCCTGCCGGCGGAAAACAGCCGTTTCCTCGAGGCGCTGAGCAAGGTTCTGGCTCGTGGTTGATGTCAGTGCCGTGCAACCTGCTGCGCCGCTGATCGGCCGCCTGGTGGTGGTCGGCCTGGGGCTGATCGGCGGTTCGTTTGCCAAGGGCTTGCGCGAAAGCGGCATTTGCCGTGAGGTGGTGGGGGTCGATCTCGATCCGCAATCGCGCAAGCTTGCCGTAGAGCTGGGCGTGGTCGACCGCTGTGAAGATGACCTGGCGGCCGCCTGTGTCGGTGCCGACGTCATTCAGTTGGCGGTGCCGATCCTGGCCATGGAGAAGCTCCTGGCGTTGCTCGCGGGCATGGACCTGGGCGCAGCGATCCTGACGGATGTCGGCAGTGCCAAGGGCAATGTGGTGCGTGCGGCAACCCAGGCGTTCGGCGGCATGCCGCCACGCTTCGTGCCGGGGCACCCGATTGCCGGTTCCGAGCAGAGCGGGGTTGAGGCCTCCAATGCCCAGCTGTTCCGCCGGCACAAGGTGATCCTTACGCCGCTTGAGCAAACCGATCCGGCTGCGCTGGCGGTGGTTGATGCGTTGTGGCGCGAATTGGGTGCCGATGTCGAGCACATGCAGGTTGAGCGCCACGACGAGGTGCTGGCCGCAACCAGCCATCTGCCGCACCTGTTGGCGTTCGGTCTGGTCGACTCTTTGGCCAAGCGCAATGAAAATCTTGAGATCTTCCGTTACGCTGCGGGCGGCTTCCGCGATTTCACAAGAATCGCCGGTAGCGACCCGGTGATGTGGCACGACATCTTTCTCGCTAACCGGGAAGCGGTGCTGCGCACACTCGATACATTTCGCAGCGACCTCGACGCCTTGCGCGACGCGGTCGATGCAGGGGACGGGCACCAATTGTTGGGCGTATTCACTCGCGCCCGGGTTGCCCGCGAGCATTTCAGTAAAATCCTGGCCCGCCGGGCCTATGTGGACGCTATGAACTCCAACGACCTGATTTTCCTGGCACAACCTGGTGGCCGCCTGACTGGGCGGATTCGTGTACCGGGCGATAAATCGATTTCCCACCGTTCGATCATGCTCGGCTCGCTGGCTGAGGGTGTCACCGAAGTCGAAGGCTTCCTCGAGGGCGAAGATGCCCTGGCGACCCTGCAGGCCTTCCGCGACATGGGGGTGGTCATCGAAGGGCCGCACCATGGTCGTGTGACCATTCACGGTGTGGGCCTGCATGGCTTGAAACCGGCGCCTGGCCCGATCTACCTGGGCAACTCCGGCACTTCGATGCGCCTGCTGTCTGGCCTTCTGGCTGCGCAGAGCTTCGATAGCACCCTGACGGGCGACGCCTCGTTGTCCAAGCGCCCGATGAATCGCGTGGCCAATCCGCTGCGGGAAATGGGTGCGGTGATCGAAACCGCCGCTGAAGGCCGTCCGCCGATGATCATTCGTGGTGGTCATGCCCTCAAGGGCCTGACCTACACCATGCCGATGGCCAGCGCCCAGGTTAAGTCCTGCCTGCTGTTGGCTGGTCTGTACGCCGAAGGCCAGACCACGGTCACCGAGCCTGCGCCAACGCGTGACCATACCGAGCGCATGCTGCGCGGCTTCGGCTATCCGGTAACTGTCGAGGGCGCAACCGCTTCGGTCGAGTCCGGCCACAAGCTGACTGCCACTCACATCGAAGTGCCGGGCGATATCTCTTCGTCGGCGTTCTTCCTGGTCGCCGCTTCGATTGCCGAAGGTTCCGAACTGGTGTTGGAGCACGTCGGCATCAACCCGACCCGCACCGGGGTGATCGATATCCTGCGTCTCATGGGTGCCGACATTACCCTGGAAAACCAGCGCGAAGTGGGCGGCGAGCCGGTGGCTGACCTGCGCGTGCGCGCGGCTCAACTCAAGGGCATCGAGATTCCCGAGGAGCTGGTGCCGCTGGCCATCGACGAGTTCCCGGTACTGTTCGTGGCGGCAGCTTGTGCGCAAGGCCGGACCATCCTGCGCGGTGCCGAAGAGCTGCGGGTCAAGGAATCTGACCGGATCCAGGTCATGGCCGACGGTCTGCTGGCGCTGGGCGTCAAGTGCGAGCCGACGCCGGATGGGATTATCATTGACGGCGGCCAGATCGGTGGTGGCGAAGTCCATGGTCATGGCGATCACCGGATTGCGATGGCGTTCAGTGTGGCGTCGTTGCGCGCCAATGCGCCGATCCGCATCCATGATTGCGCCAACGTCGCCACCTCCTTCCCGAATTTCCTCGCGTTGTGCGCGCAGGTCGGTATCCGCGTTGCCCAAGAGGCTCAGTCGTGAACAACATTGCTCCAGTTATCACCATCGACGGGCCAAGCGGTTCGGGTAAAGGCACTATTGCCGGCATGCTCGCCAGGCGCCTGAACTGGAATCTGCTGGATTCCGGTGCGTTGTACCGTTTGCTGGCGTTCGCTGCGCGCAACCACGGGGTCGACCTGACCAACGAGGAATTGCTGAAGAAACTTGCCGCTCATCTGGATGTGCAGTTCATCGCGGCGACCGACGGTCAGTTGCAGCGCATCATCCTTGAAGGGGATGAGGTCAGCGATGCGATCCGCACCGAAGTTGCCGGTGCCGGCGCCTCCCAGGTAGCTGCGCTGCCGGCTGTGCGTGAGGCGCTGCTGCAGCGCCAGCGGGCTTTCCAGGAAGCCCCGGGGCTGGTGGCTGACGGTCGTGACATGGGTACGGTGGTCTTTCCCGATGCACCCTTGAAGATTTTTCTGACCGCCAGCGCCGAGGAACGAGCGCGCCGCCGATATTTGCAGTTGAAGGGCAAGGGCGAGGATGTTAGTCTGTCGAGTCTGCTAGATGAGATCCGTGTGCGCGATGAGCGCGACACCCAGCGAGCGGTAGCCCCGCTCAAGCCGGCGGTCGACGCGATTCAGCTGGATTCCACGGAGTTGTCCATCGATCAGGTGCTGGAACGCATCATGAGCGAAATCGCCCTCCGCGATATCGCCGGGTGACCAAGAAGGCCGTAGGGGACCAGTCATAGTCCTGCGGTGCTTCTTTTAATTGAAACTAACCCACACCGTCTGGGGTGTGGAGATGGGCGTATTCTTCGCCCTTATCAACAGGAATTAAAATGAGCGAAAGCTTTGCGGAACTCTTTGAAGAAAGCCTAAAAACCCTGAACCTTCAGGCAGGCTCCATCATCACCGGTGTTATCGTTGATATCGATTACCAAGCTCGCTGGGTAACCGTTCACGCTGGCCTGAAGTCTGAAGCACTCATCCCGCTTGAGCAGTTCTACAACGACGCTGGCGAACTGAACATCAACGTCGGTGACGAAGTTCACGTTGCTCTGGACTCGGTTGAAGACGGCTTTGGCGAAACCAAGCTGTCCCGTGAAAAAGCCAAGCGCGCTGAATGCTGGATTGTTCTGGAAGCAGCCTTCGCAGCCGAAGAAGTGGTCAAGGGCGTTATCAACGGTAAGGTTAAAGGCGGCTTCACTGTCGACGTTAACGGCATCCGTGCGTTCCTGCCAGGTTCTCTGGTTGACGTCCGTCCTGTGCGCGACACCACGCACCTGGAAGGCAAAGAGCTGGAATTCAAGGTCATCAAGCTTGACCAGAAACGCAACAACGTTGTCGTTTCCCGTCGTAGCGTCCTCGAAGCCGAGAACTCCGCTGAGCGTGAAGCTCTGCTGGAATCCCTGCAGGAAGGCCAACAAGTCAAAGGTATCGTCAAGAACCTCACCGATTACGGCGCATTCGTCGATCTGGGTGGCGTCGATGGCCTGCTGCACATTACCGACATGGCTTGGAAGCGTATCAAGCATCCATCGGAAATCGTCAACGTTGGCGACGAGATCGATGTCAAGGTTCTGAAGTACGATCGCGAGCGCAATCGTGTTTCCCTGGGCCTCAAGCAACTGGGCGAAGATCCATGGGTTGCTATCAAAGCCCGTTACCCAGAAAGCACTCGCGTTACCGCGCGTGTAACCAACCTGACCGACTACGGCTGCTTCGCTGAGCTGGAAGAAGGCGTTGAAGGTCTGGTACACGTTTCCGAAATGGACTGGACCAACAAGAACATCCACCCTTCGAAAGTCGTACAAGTCGGCGACGAAGTGGAAGTTATGGTTCTGGACATCGACGAAGAGCGTCGTCGTATTTCCCTGGGCATCAAGCAGTGCAAATCTAACCCATGGGAAGATTTCTCTGGCCAGTTCAACAAGGGCGATAAAATCTCCGGCACCATCAAGTCGATCACCGATTTCGGTATCTTCATTGGTCTGGACGGCGGCATCGACGGCCTGGTTCACCTGTCCGACATCTCCTGGAACGAAGTGGGCGAAGAAGCTGTTCGTCGCTTCAAGAAAGGCGACGAGCTGGACACCGTTATCCTGTCGGTTGACCCAGAGCGCGAGCGTATCTCCCTGGGTATCAAGCAACTGGAAAGCGATCCGTTCTCCGAGTACGTTCAAGAGAACGACAAAGGCGCAATCGTTAAAGGCATCGTGAAAGAAGTTGACGCTAAAGGCGCCATCATCACTTTGGCTGACGACATCGAAGCGACTCTGAAAGCCTCCGAAATCAGCCGTGACCGCGTTGAAGACGCGCGTAACGTTCTGAAAGAAGGCGAAGAAGTAGAAGCCAAGATCATCAGCGTTGACCGCAAGAGCCGCGTAATCCAGCTCTCCATCAAGTCGAAAGACGATGCTGAAGAGAAAGAAGCAATCCAGAGCCTGCGCGACAAGCCAGCTACCTCTGACATTGCTGCTGGTCCTACCACTCTGGGCGACCTGTTGCGTGCACAGATGGAAAAACAGAACTAAGTTCTGTCAGACCATAAAAAGGGCGACTTCGGTCGCCCTTTTTTGTGCCTGGAATTTGAGTTTGCGACGATTGATGGGTGTGTCGGTTATCGGTGAAACAAACCCCGGGCAGTGCTGTCTGGTTCTTTGTGCAGAGCATTTCACTATTTGGGCTAGGCTTAGCCTGAAGCAAACAGCGGTCGGGCAAATCGTCCAGTCTAAGGAAGCGAATGAACAGGTTCTTCGTCGTGCTTGCTGTGCTGGTTCTGGCAGGCTGTACCACTAACGTGAAGTCCCATGCGGTGCGCGGGGTGAGCGGGATCGAGATCGATTGTTCGGGGCTTGGGTCGGGTTGGGAGAGGTGCTACAAGCGCGCAGACAAGGAATGCAAGGCGCAGGGGTATAAGGTCGTTGCCAGGTCCAGTGATATCAAGGAGGAGGATCAGGACTATCCGTTTGGTTGGAATCCGGCGGGTTACCTTACGCGCACTATGCTGGTCATTTGTAGGTAATCGTGTGGTGAATTTGTATGGTGAGTCTGGGTTTGATGTCTGAAAAAACTCGATTGATCGGTGAGGTCGTGGTCGTGCAGATAAGTCAATGCTTGGGCTGTTCAAATTCCTTCTGGCATGCTAAAACCTTTGAAGCGCTGATCTAGCTGCTTGAAAAAGAAGGGAAAAATATGACGAAGTCGGAGTTGATCGAACGAATTGTCACCCATCAAGGGCTGCTTTCATCCAAGGATGTAGAGCTGGCCATCAAGACTATGCTTGAACAAATGTCCCAATGCCTGGCCACCGGTGATCGCATCGAGATCCGTGGTTTTGGCAGTTTCTCCCTGCACTACCGCGCACCTCGTGTAGGACGCAACCCGAAGACCGGGCAATCGGTTAGCCTGGATGGAAAATTTGTTCCCCATTTCAAACCGGGCAAAGAGCTTCGGGATCGGGTGAATGAAGAAGAGGAGGAGGGGCTTTGACAGACTGCGCAACTCAAGGAATCACTTATGCGTAGCGTGAAGCGTGTACTGCTTGGCGTTTTTGTCCTGTTGCTGGCGCTAGCGATACTGCTGTTTGTGCTGGAAAATCAGCAGTCGGTATCTTTGCTGTTTCTTGGCTGGGCGGGGCCGCAAATCCCACTGTCGGTGGTTGTGGTACTGACGCTCCTGGTGGGGATGGTGATAGGGCCTGTATTGGGGTGGTTCCTGGGTCGGACTTCCAGGGGGGCGCGAAAGCGGGTGCTGTCCTAGCGGAGCACCTTTGGCATGCCCCTGGCTTTGGCTGCAGGGTGCCCATATCCATTAGTGAGTCGTGATTGAGCGGTAAATTGCAGCAATCGTCCGCAAATGATTGGGCCTCACATCGGTCGGACTGAACCTGACAAAAAACGACTGATGCATTCATGGATTAGACGGCCGTCCGGTAGCGACGCTGTCTGCAACTCAAGGGTATGCTTTCGCGTGAAAATTCTAGTAACCGGCGGTGCAGGATTTATCGGTTCGGCGGTCATTCGCCATATCATTTCCAACACGAATGACGCGGTCGTTAATGTCGATAAGCTCACGTATGCGGGCAACCTTGAGTCTTTGGCTGAAGTCAGCCAAAACGCCCGTTATCTATTCGAGCACGTCGATATTTGTGATCGCGAGCAGATCGATCGTGTCCTGCGTGAACAGCAACCAGATGCCATCATGCACCTGGCCGCGGAATCCCACGTCGATCGTTCGATCAGCGGCCCATCCGAATTTATCCAGACCAACATCATTGGCACCTACACGCTGCTTGAAGCCGCGCGTCACTACTGGGCAGCGCTGGACGATGGTCGCAAGGCGAGTTTCCGATTTCACCATATTTCGACTGACGAAGTTTATGGTGACCTCGAAGGCCCGCAAGACCTCTTCACCGAAACCACGCCCTATCAGCCAAGCTCGCCGTACTCGGCCAGCAAGGCCAGCTCTGATCATCTGGTTCGTGCCTGGGCGCGTACCTATGGCCTGCCTACCCTGGTCACCAACTGCTCGAACAACTACGGGCCGTGCCACTTTCCCGAGAAACTGATTCCGCTGATCATTCTCAATGCGCTGGAAGGCAAGGCATTGCCGGTGTATGGCAAAGGTAACCAGGTGCGTGACTGGCTCTATGTCGAGGACCATGCGCGGGCGCTGTATAAAGTCGTGACCGAAGGTGTCATTGGCGAGACGTACAACATCGGCGGCCATAACGAAAAGCAAAACATCGAGGTCGTACACGCCCTGTGCGCACTACTCGATGAGCTGCGTCAGGACTCTCCTCATTGCCCGCACGCCAGCCTGATCACTTACGTTCAGGATCGCCCGGGCCACGATCAGCGCTACGCGATCGATGCCAGCAAAATCCAGCGTGAGCTTGGTTGGACGCCGCAAGAGTCTTTTGAAACCGGCATCCGCAAGACCGTCGAATGGTATCTAACCCACACTGAGTGGGTGGATCACGTGAAGAGCGGAAGCTACCAGCAGTGGATCGACCAGAACTACGCGGATCGGTCGAGCAAGGCATGAAAATCCTCCTGCTGGGGAAAAATGGCCAGGTAGGCTGGGAACTGCAGCGCTCTCTTGCACCCCTTGGCGAGTTGATTGCGCTGGATCGTCATGCCTCCGATGGCTTGAGCGGCGACCTGTCCGACCTCGAGGCCTTGCGCGCGACAATCCGCCGGGTCAAGCCCAACGTCATTGTCAACGCTGCTGCTTATACAGCTGTTGATAAGGCCGAATCCGAAACCGAACTGGCTGACCGTGTGAATGGTCAGGCGAGCCAGGTCATGGCGGTGGAAGCCAAAGCTCTCGATGCCTGGCTTATTCACTACTCGACCGACTACGTCTTCAGTGGGCAGGGCCTGGCTCCATGGACGGAGGTGGATGCGGTCGCCCCCGTCAATCACTACGGCGCCAGTAAATTGCTCGGTGAGCAGGCGATTATTGAGTCCGGATGCAAGTACCTGATCTTTCGCACCAGTTGGGTCTATGGGGCTCGCGGCAATAACTTCGCCAAGACGATGCTGCGACTGGCCAAGGAGCGCGAGACCTTGAGCATCATCGCTGATCAGATTGGGGCTCCTACGGGGGCAGAGCTTATCGCAGACATCACCGCGCTGGCTGTTCAGAAAGTCATGCACAACCCTGCGCTCGCGGGCCTATATCACTTGGCTGCTGGTGGTGAAGTGTCCTGGCACGGCTATGCTAGTCATGTGATCGATTTCGCCCGCAGCCAGGGTGAACAACTGGCAGTGACGGCAGTCAATCCGATCGATACCACGGCCTATCCAACACCTGCACGCCGCCCGCTGAATTCGCGTCTGAATACGCAAAAGCTGCGCGACAGTTTTTCTCTGTGCTTACCGGATTGGCAAACTGGTGTAACCCGAATGCTTAGGGAAGTCCTGAATAAATGACCACGACAAATCGTAAAGGCATCATCCTCGCAGGCGGCTCAGGCACTCGACTTCACCCGTTGACGCTCGGCGTGTCCAAGCAGATGCTGCCGATCTATGACAAGCCGATGATCTTCTACCCGCTATCGGTGTTGATGCTTGCAGGTATACGGGAAATCCTGGTCATCTCCACCCCTGAAGACCTGCCGTGTTTTCGCAAGTTACTCGGTGATGGCAGTCAGTATGGTATCCAGCTCAGTTATGCCGAGCAGGCAAGCCCCGATGGACTGGCACAGGCCTTTATCATTGGTGAAGAGTTCATCGGCAATGCCCCGTGCTGCCTGATCCTGGGCGACAATATCTTTTATGGCCAGCACTTCTCGGAGAAGCTTCGCTCTGCCAATACCCAGGCCCAGGGAGCGACGGTTTTCGGTTATCACGTCAGTGATCCTGAGCGTTTTGGTGTGGTCGAGTTCGATGCAACCGGTCGTGCGTTGAGCATCGAGGAAAAACCGCTCCAGCCAAAATCCAGCTACGCAGTAACGGGTTTGTACTTCTACGATAATCAGGTGGTCGAGATCGCGAAGAGCATCAAGCCATCCTCGCGTGGCGAGTTGGAAATTACCGACGTCAACCGCGCTTACCTCGAACAGCAGACCCTCAATGTCGAAATGCTCGGTCGCGGCTTTGCCTGGCTGGACACCGGCACCCACGAGTCGCTGCTGGAGGCCAGTCACTTTGTTCATACCATTGAGCAGCGCCAGGGGTTGAAGGTCGCTTGCCTGGAGGAGATTGCTTACAATTTTGGCTGGATCACGCCAGCTGAGCTCGGAGTCCAGGCTGAGCGATTGAAAAAAACCGGGTATGGTCAGTATCTGCAGAGGTTGTTGGATGCATGACTGAATGGCTGAGGTTTAGCGGATTGTGAGTGGTTCGTAAAGTCTTGGTTAGCTGTAGAATGGGCAAATATGCATTTCAGGCCGAGCGAGCGTCGATAGCTCAGGTCGAACATAAATAAATAGCAGGGCGGCCCTAGCACAAGCAAGTGGCTTGATGGTTTCGTAGGCGTTCACAGCGATTTGCATCTGAAAGAGGTGCAAGGTGATCGGAATGTAAACGAGCGCCGTTTTCTGTGGTTAACCTTTCAGTGAGCGAGGATTAAGGAGGTTGAGTATGGAACTGATTCCAGTAATTTTGTCTGGCGGTGTGGGCAGCCGGTTGTGGCCTGTTTCTCGAGAGGCGCACCCCAAGCCGTTCATGGATCTGCCGGGTGGCCAGAATCTGATCCAGAAAACCTTCCTGCGCGCTTCGCGGTTGGAGGGCGTTGTAGAAGTCCTGACGGTGACGAACCGTGAGCTGCTGTTCAAGACTGAAGACGAGTACGGCGCTGTTGATGCCGCCAAGCACTCACAAGGCTTCATTCTTGAGCCTTTCGGGCGTAATACGGCTGCCGCTGTTGCCGCGGCTGCTCTGCAACTGGAAGTCACGCATGGTCCTGATGTCCATATGTTGGTGCTGGCTGCCGACCACCTGATCAAGGATGAAAAGGCCTTTGCCGCCGCGGTATCCGATGCCGTAGCGCTAGCTTCCGAAGGCTGGCTGGTGACTTTTGGGATTCAACCTACCTACCCTGAAACAGGGTTTGGTTATATCGAGGCGCAGAAGAATGCTCCGCTGAACGGCGGCTTGAAAGTTGCGCGTTTCGTCGAAAAACCAGATCTTGAAACCGCTCAAGGTTATGTAAGTGCCGGCAATTACTATTGGAACTCCGGGATGTTCTGCTTCCGGGTCGGCACCGTCCTTGAGGAGCTGCGCAAGCATGCTCCGGACGTAGTTGAAGCGGTGGTCAAGACCATTGAAAAGTCGCGAATCACTTCGTCTGACAAGTACCGCTGCCTGACCCTTGACGCTAATGCGTTTGCCCAGGTTCCCGATATCTCCATTGATTACGCGTTGATGGAGCGCTCTATCAAGGTCGCGACCATTCCCTGTGATATCGGTTGGAGTGATATCGGCTCGTGGAACGCAGTGGCTGAGCTGACCAGCCCTGATGCCGATGGTAACCGTTTCGAAGGTGAGGTGTTATCTCATGGTTCGCGCAACAACTATGTAAACAGTGAGGGTCGACTCACTGCTTTGGTTGGGGTTGAGGACCTGCTGGTAATTGACACGCCAGATGCCGTGATGATTGCGCATAAAGACCATGCGCAGGATGTGAAGCACATTGTTGGCCAGCTCAAGGCCAGTAGCCATACTGCGCACTTACTGCATCGAACGGTGCATCGTCCGTGGGGTACTTATACAACGCTGGAGAGCGGTGAGCGCTTCAAAATCAAGCGTATCGTGGTCAAGCCGAAGGCTTCACTTTCCCTGCAGATGCACCACCACCGTAGTGAGCATTGGATTGTGGTGAGTGGCATGGCTGTGGTTGTCAACGATCAACAGGAGTTGATGCTTAATACCAACGAGTCAACATTTATTCGTGCGGGCCATAAGCATCGCTTGCAGAATCCAGGGGTAATCGACCTGGTAATGATTGAGGTGCAGAGCGGAGATTATCTAGGTGAGGACGATATTGTCCGCTTTGAAGATAATTATGGACGGGTAGATGCAGTGGTCACTGCCAAGTCTTGAGTTCGATATTTAGTTTAATAGCGTTAATTGCGAGTTGGGTTTGAGTAATGTCTAGTCCAGCTCTGCAATCTTAATATAGCTTTTGGTTGTCTATCCAATGCCTGATTTTTTATCTATTGCTGATAGTGGTTACGATAGCCGGGCTGTTGGTCGTGTTGCTATTTTGTTGTCAACTTATAACGGCGGAAAGTACCTGGCGGCCCAATTGGAGTCACTGGTCGCTCAGGAGTATCAAAACTGGGAAATTCATGCTTCAGACGATGGATCCACCGATGACACTTTAGAGATTCTCGAGTCCTACCGTGAGCGATTGGGTACTGATCGCTTGAGTATCCATCGTGGCCCAGGACGGGGTTTCGCGGCAAATTTCATGTCGCTGGTTCGGCGTGAAGAAATACAGGCAAGTTATTTTGCTTTTTGTGACCAGGACGATATCTGGGCCAAAGAAAAAATTTCCACTGCAGTACGTTGTTTGGACGAGGAAGGGCCGGTACCGGCACTCTACTGTTCGCGCACTCGCCTAGTTGATGAGAGCGGTGTCGAGATGGGGTATTCGGCGTTGTTTCCTGGTCGACCCTGCTTTGAGAGTGCTTTGGTTCAAAGTATTGCGGGAGGTAACACCATGGTACTCAACTCGCCAGCCAGACAACTGGTGAGTCGAACACCCGAGGAATTGTCGATCGTTTCGCATGACTGGTGGGCATATTTGCTAGTCAGCGGTAGTGGTGGCAGAGTTCTTTATGATCCGACTCCACAAGTTGATTATAGGCAGCATGCTAATAATCTGATGGGTTCCAATCGGCGTTTAAGTGAGCGTTTATCGCGACTTAAAAAGATGTTTGATGGAACCTTTCGCGCTTGGACTACGGATAATTTAGTGGCCCTTGAGTATTTTCGACAAGATTTGACGGTGGAGCACCTCAAGCGGCTGGATATGTTTCGAAAGGCTCGAAGATCATCGCTACCAATGAGAATCATTTGCTTTAAGCGCTCGGGGATCTACCGCCAATCTGCTGCCGAAAACGTGGTTTTGATTGCGGCCGTTCTAGTAAACCGGTTGTGAAGCCAATGCCGGCGCTGGAGGGAAGCCAATACCACCTGTGCTGATATTGGATTACACTGCGCGCCCATTTCAGGCGGGTAGCTGTCATCCCAGGGTTGGGTGAATCGTGGCTTCAAAGGATCTGATAGAAGAGGTTGAATACACAAGGCGCTGACTGCGCCTCACTTCGGGACAGAATATGGCAGGTAATTTGAAGGTCAGGCTCAAGCAGGCGCTACTGAAATCCAGTATCTACTTTATGCTGGCAGCGGCAAAATATTATATTGCAAATAATATTATCGCGAAGGTGCCGATCGAGTCAGTGCGTAAAGCCTATTATCGGCGGATTATGGGGGTGTCGATTGGGAATGACACCCATCTAAGCATGAGGATTTTTCTTACTGGTTACCATAGTCGCTGCCAGGTCGTCATTGGGGATAATTGTGTAATCAATCGCGATATATATCTGGATGGCAGGGCCGGGGTGCACATTGGTAACAATGTGAATGTGTCGTTCCAGGCGTGTCTCTTGAGCCTGCATCATGATCATAATGACCCGAATTTTTCCGCGATTGGCGCACCAGTTGTTATTCAAGACCATGCCTGGATCGGTGCAAGGGCTATGATTTTACCTGGAGTCGTTGTAGGTGAAGGCGCCGTTGTCGCTGCCGGTGCTGTGGTAACCCGTTCGGTGCCTGACTATGCGGTGGTGGGGGGAGTACCAGCCCGAGTGATTGGTCAGCGCAACCGCGATCTGACCTATGTGACCAACTTCTCCCCTTTCTTCGACACAGATATCTTCGATGAGTCCCATGCTAAATCCAGTTAAGAAAAGCCTGCTTGTTTTCACGCTTTCTCCACCTCTGCCAGCTAATTCTGGCGCGCCTATCTACATCTGCAATACGCTGCTACCGCTCGCCGATAAGTATGATTTGCATTTGTATACCATCGGTGGTCCGGACGAGATTGCGCACATCAAGCGACATCAGAGCCTTTACGATCGTTACTTCCTTAGTGTGCATGTAGAGCCGCGGGCGCTGATGCCTTCACAGAAGGGAACCGTTGGCCGGATTGCTCACAGCCTGGAACACCTGTATCACGGTTTGCCTTTTATGGACGCCAGTTATTACAGCCACAGTGCTGTGAAAAACGCGCGCAGAATCGTCAAGCAATACAACATCCAGGCGATGGAAATTCATTCCAGTCACTTGGCCTTTTTCAAGAAGTTTATCCCGCACGTTCCTGCGTTATTGGTCAGTCACAATATTGAATCCGATATTTTTCCATTTTGGATCCCGCAGCATTTGACGGGCTGGAAAAAAGCTGCAATTGAAGGCGTGGCCAGGGCTAGTCGACGTAATGCCCATCAGGTCGAAGCGCAGAACAAATGGAAGTTTGATGCAATGACGTTCATTTCCATGAGCGACATGGAACGGGTCAGTGCTGAGGTGAGTAAAAGCTATATTCCTCTTTGCCTGCCCGTGAAGGGCGTCAACTATTCAGATAAACCTGATGATTGCGTAAACCTGCTTTGGATGGGCGGTTTCTGGTGGCACCCGAATGCTGAAGGGGTACTTTGGTTTGTCAGAAGTATTCTGCCGTTGATCGTCGATAAGCTAGCGGCTTTGAATATTCGTCTGCACTTTCTCGGCGCCGGCCCTCCGGACGAATTGAAGGCGGTCGACGACGGTCAGAACATATTTGTCCATGGTTTCGTGGACTCTCTGGAAGATATTCTCGCTAGTTCGCACCTGCTATTTGTCCCCCTGTTGTCGGGTGGTGGAGTGCGGGTGAAAATTCTTGAAGCAATGAGTAACGGCATTCCAGTCCTAAGTACCAGTAAAGGCTGCGAAGGGTTGGGGGCTACTGATGGGCTCGATATTGTGGTTCGCGACGACGCTCAGGCGTTCGCTGATGCGATTCTTCAGCTAGCCGCCGACCCGCTGCGACGCGCTCAATTATCAAACGCTTGCAAGCAGCTTCTTAATGAGAAGTACAACTTGCAGAACTGCATTGATGAAAAAGATCGGATTTATCATAAGCTGCTGGCGTCGGTTTGAGCCAGCGCCTGAATTGAGATGAAACCCCCTCATGATTAGAACTCTTGCATTCGGTGCTCGGAGCTTCATCAAGAGCCGCGAGCTTATCTGGCAGCTTGTTCGGCGCGAAATCAGCCTTCGTTACAGCGGTTCATTCCTAGGGATAATCTGGTCGTTCATCAATCCGCTTGCGATGTTGATGGTATACAGTTTTGTCTTCGGTACCGTCTTCAAGGCGCGATGGGGAGGTGTGGCCACTGAGAGCCAGGACTACACCATCCTACTTTTCGTCGGCATGCTGATGCATGGGCTGTTCGCCGAGTGCCTAGGTAAATCAGCGACGTTGATTGTGGCAAACAGCAACTATGTAAAAAAAGTCATTTTCCCTCTGGAAATACTGCCTTGGACAATAATAGGGGCAGCACTCTTCCACTTGTTTACCGGTCTGGTTGTGCTGATGGGATTGCAACTGTTTCTGACGGGTGGCTTGCAGTGGACGTTGATATATCTACCGCTGATTCTGATTCCATTTGTTTTGTTTTTGGTGGGATTGTCCTGGTTTGTATCGGCCTTGGGCGTATTTTTCAGAGACATCGCACAGCTCGTCGGGATGATTACTGCGGTCATGATGTTTCTATCGCCGGTGTTCTACTCAATCGAGTCGATACCTGAGCGGTTTCGTCCTTATATGATGGCTAATCCATTGACCCTAGTAATTGAGCAGTCCAGGCAAGTCCTGATTTACGGTGGTCAGCCCGATCTACAGACTCTGCTTATCCTCAGCTTGGTTGGCATTTTAACCTGCGGCACGGGCTTGTGGTTCTTTAACAAGACACGGAAGGGATTTAGTGATGTCCTCTGAAGATATCCTCATCGACGTGGCCGGGTTGTCGAAGTGCTTTCATATTTACGATAAACCGGCGCACCGTTTCATGCAGTTTGTTGTGCCTAGACTGCAACGTGCTGTCGGGCTTCGGCCCAGTAGTTTTATGCATGAGTTCTGGGCATTGCATGACGTTTCCTTTCAGCTGCGCCGAGGTGAAACAGTTGGAATTATCGGCCGCAACGGCTGCGGTAAATCCACTTTATTGCAAATGATTTGCGGGACGTTGACGCCTACTGGAGGACGAGTAGACATCCACGGGCGAATCGCGGCTTTGCTTGAGCTGGGTGCTGGCTTCAATCCTGAATTTTCCGGGCGCGACAATGTTTTTCTTTCTGGAAGCATTGCCGGTATCTCCCAAGAGGAAATGCGCAAACGCTTCGCTGATATTGCGGCTTTTGCAGATATCGGAGAGTTCATTGAGCAGCCAGTAAAAACATACTCTTCGGGTATGTTCGTGCGCTTGGCATTTGCCACGGCCATCCATACGTCTCCGGATATTCTGGTCGTCGACGAAGCGTTGGCGGTGGGGGACACTGCATTTCAGACCAAGTGTTTGACGCGAATTCGCGAACTGCAGAAGAAAGGTACAACCATCCTGTTGGTCACTCACTCAACCAATACCCTGATTGAATACTGTGATCGGGCGATTTACCTCAAGCGCGGAGTTTTGGTCGAGGATGGTGTGTGTCGTGATGTGGTCAAGCATTACGCCAATGACTTGGTGGAAGAGGAAGGTGGTATTGCGCTTGCCGAGAGAACCCAGGACGAAGCCTTGGCGCTCCAGGACCTTGAGTCCACGGCCTTTGTAGAGACTCCAGGTGGATCAGAGGAAAAAATTGCCATCGTCGGGGTGGATGTACTCGATTCTGCAGGACTGCAGCGCAGTACTTTTTCCTATGGTGATACCTTTTTGGTTCGGGTGAACCTTCGGGTCGGCGTTGCCGTTGAATTACCCTGTTTTGGCATGCAGATAAAAAGCGTCGACGATATTGTGCTCTGGAGTGCGACTACCCAGAGTATGGAGGTTCCATTAGGTCGGCTTGCGGTAGGGCATCATCAACTTACCTGGGTTTGCAAAGCGACTTTTTCGGGCAATCGTTATGTTTTGGCGATTGGAGCGGGAAGTACCGAAACGGGTGAGTATCGCCGACATTCCCGGCTTCCTTATGCCGGGCATATTGATGTCTTGCCTCAGGAACGGAGCGGTTCTGGCTGGTTGGCCCCATGCCCGACCGTTTCGCTGTCATCAGTCTAGTCGTCGAGGATAAGTTATGACTGACAAACCGAAGGTCGTAGTCAGCGGATGGTACGGGGCCAGCAATGTCGGCGATGAGTTGCTCCTGGGAGCCGTCGCAAAATGGGTCGCAGACGCTGGCGGTGAGCTGACTATCATCAGTCTCAACCCCGAGCATACGGCCAAAGTCTACGGAACCGCCGCGGTTGATTTCCACAATCTGGGTGAGATTGCCTCGGCACTGGCCGACTGCGACTTGTTCGTGATGGGCGGCGGGGGGATCTTCCAGGACCACCATCCGTTTCACATCAGTGCGTTATATGATGCAACCGCTCTCGATATTGCCCAGTACGCACGTCCGTTTTATCTGGCTCGACAGTTTGGGGTAAAGACCCTGATCCTTGCTCATGGCGTAGGACCTCTCGCCAGTCATGATGCTCAGGAAATCGTCAGAGATGTATTCACTCTTGCGGATTTTGTATCAGTTAGAGATGAACCAAGCGCAGCACTTCTGCGCAAGATTGGCGTTACTCGTGAACTTCTGGTGGCAGCGGATCCAGGCTGGTTTGCAGCAGGGCAGGTTGTGCGTACCGGCCAGGAACACGCCATTCGCGCACCCGATGACAAGAAAAAAATTGCGCTGATCATTCGTGAGTGGCACGCAGGGCGGGACTGGGAAGAGAAGCTGGTGTCGGCGCTTAATAGCCATCTACCCGCTGGCTGGGGATGTGTCTGGTTTGCTTTCCAGAACGCTTTGGATGAACGTCGTGCAGGTTCTGACAGACCTTTCCTTGAGCAACTGTCGAGCGGCCTGGATGCGCGTATCGACAGCGAGATTGTCGATCACGTTGCTGTTGCAGATGCGGTAGATGCCATCAATGCGTGTGATGCGGTGTTGTCGATGCGCCTGCATGGCAGCATTTTGTCGCTCGCCCTGGGTAAGCCCTGTGGTTTCCTTGAGTACGATGACAAGATGACTCAGGCGCATAACATGGCGCAGGTCCCAGAGAATCTGAGACTTGACCTGAAGTGTCCTCTGAGCGCCTATGAACTCATTATTGCCAAGCTTGCAAACCTTGAAGCGGGCTGGCGAATTGATCCGCAGGTTTTGCAAGAACTGCAAATTTCGGCATTAACCCATAGGGATATGCTAGTCGGTGCGTTGGAGCAGGTTCGCGGTGATGGCGAGAGGCGTAGCCGATGGTCAAGCCAGAATCTGGATTGGATGTCTGTCTGGCTACAGGATCTTATCTGGCAGAAGCAGGTTATCCAGCAGGCCAGCACCCGCGCGCATGAGCTGTTGAAGTACCGCGACCTGCAAATCCATGAGAAAGACGGTCAGCTCAGCGAAAAGGAGCTGCACTTTCAGGCGCTACAGCAGCAAAATGCAGAGTTGGCAAGAGAAGTCCTGCTGAGCAAGCAGCAGCAGGCGGAGCTGGAAAGGCTGCATCTAGAGCTTCTGCAACACAATGCTGAGCTTGCTGCGTCGCCGCTGCAAACTCAAGAGTTCTATGATCTCGATCATGAACTGCATCAAATTAAACAGCAATTTCTCCTGTTGAAGGCTACCGCCGTTAGCCTGCAACAGGAGTTGGATGCCCGGACGACGCAGCTACAGACAGTCGAAAGCGCAAAGAAAACCACAGGAATGATCATGTCAGGCAGCATGCAGAATATAACTCGCAAACTTCAGCGCGCGGCTTACTTGTTGCAAAACGGTGGCCCTCGCGCATTGCTTTCGGCGCTGAAAAGACGTCAGCAACTGGCGTTGGCGCAACAGATGCCATTGCCGACCATCGAGTTTTCGGAGTCCATGAGCCAAGCGGATCTCGATCGTGCGCTGTTTGAAGCCGCCGCAAAGCTTCGTGAAGAAGAAGTCGTCATTTTCGCCTCGCGAACCTTTGACTCTTTGGGGGGGCATCACCGTGCGGCACAGTTGGCGCGGGCGGCCCTGTCTGCCGGACATCGGGTGGTTTACCTCACCAAGGATCACACGAGTGCGCTGAGTGGCTCGATGCCACAGGGGCCTGCGGGCCTACTGCAACTGTCCTTGAGTGATCTGTCGGTCACCGAGCTGTTTTCGCTGCTTTCCGAGCGTTCGGTACTCGTGAACTTTATGCTGGATCCGGTAGTACTGCCGTACCTTCAGTATGCTCAAAGTCGCGGACTGAAGTCTTATCTGGAGACTTCTGCGAGCCTGGCCGATCCGCGGGTCGTCAGCACACCGTTGTTCAAGGAGTTGGCCAGCAAGGTCAGCGCCTTCTGCGTAAGTTGCACACAGGCAACCAGTTATCTGGCAGCGTTCAACAACACACCTGTGGTGTGTGTCCCTGCAGCCGCTAGCCATACCTACTTTGATATCTACCAGAACTATCAGGTCCCGTCGCAGTACCACGGGGTCAGTGGTACCAAGGCTGTTATCTTTGCGCCAGGGGAAGAGGCCAGTGTTGACTGGCCGTACGTTGAGCGCATCGCTGGCATGAACCCGCTGGTGACGTTCTATCTGTTGGGGGTGTTCAATCGCTCCGAGGGGCTCCCCAATAACGTAGTGACGCTTGCCCAGGAGTGCCTGAGTAATGCTAATGCGTTCATTGCCCATAGCGATTTCCTGCTTTCGCCGTTCTTGAAGGCGACGCCCGCTAATGCGGGCCTGCCTCAAGGTATCTATGCAGGCGCTTTTCTGAATAAGCCGGTGATTAGTTCCCAGGCTATCGATATTCCTCAGTTGAATAACTTCCTGCACCTGCCAAATGCTGAGGTCGTGGGGGACGTCAATAGTCGCTTCCCGGTCGTCCTGAAGAACGATTTGTTTGTGTCGGAAAACTCCTGGCTCGCCCGCCTGGAATCCTTGGTGCCGGCGGCACCGCGTAACGATCTCAGTGTGGTAATTCTTATCCATAACAACGCGGGCATCATTGCGCGTTGCCTTGAAACCCTGAAAAAACACTGTGGCGCCTATGTCAAGGAAGTCATTGTTGTCGATAACGCCAGCTCTGATGGTGGTGCAGAAATCGTTGAACAACAGTTCCCAGACGTCAAGTTGGTAAGAAACCCCGAGAACGGCTGTTCCTCCGGCCGTAACTTGGGCGTCACCCATGCCAGCGGAAAATACATCACCTTTTTCGACAGCGATCAATGGTTCACTGGGTCATCGGGTTTTGCCGAGGCCTTGTCAATTCTTGAAAGCCGCGCCAGTGTCGGGGTCATCGGTTGGAATGCGGGTTGGTTTGATGCAACCCGTACTGACCTGGGTGGAATGATTGCGGATTACTGCCCGAACCGTGCAATGAACCCTGTCGCGATACGCGAGGGTTATCGCTCTGATATCGGATTCCTGGGAACCAGCGGCTTCTTTATGCGTCGTTCGGTATTCGAGGCAATTGAAGGTTTTGATACGTATTACGACCCAACCTGCTTCGAGGATACGGATCTGTGCTTCCAGATCCGGGCGCTGGGAATGGAGGTTTCATTCCGCGATTTGTCCGGAATTCGTCACCAGCCCCATCAGACTACGGGTGCCGATAGCGGCAGTGATAAGTACAAAACCCTGTTCCTGAGAAATTCAACTTATTTCAAGGAGAAGTGGAAGCATCACCCCGAGTTCTTTGTCGACTACTCTGCCTGAGTAGGCAGAATCGGGGATGAAATACTTTTCATGAACTGTGGGGTCATCTTCGCTTAACAACTTTGAAGATGGCCTCTTGCAAGGCTTTAAGATTAATACTATGCGACCGTTTCTATGTTGAGCCACCCTCGGAAAAAAATCCTGTGCGTTATAGGCACACGACCTGAAGCCATAAAGATGGCCCCTCTTATTCTTGGCCTGAAAGAGCAAGAGTGGGCGGAGGTCAGGATTCTGGCTACGGCTCAGCATCGCGATTTGCTTGATCAGATATTGTTGGATTTTTCGATCGCTCCTGATATCGACTTGGATATCATGCAGCCCAACCAGTCATTGATCACATTGACGGGAAAGTTGCTCCTCGAACTTGACAAGGTACTGTTGGCGGAAAAACCTGATGCGGTACTGGCCCAAGGCGATACGACTACCGTATTAGCGGCGTCTTTGGCATGTTTTTATGCGGGTATTCCGTTTGGGCATGTTGAGGCTGGACTCCGGACGGGCGATATCAATAGCCCATTTCCTGAAGAGGCCAATCGGGTGGTGACCGGCGTGTTGGCGCATTGGCACTTTGCACCGACGTCGAGTGCTGCCGAGAATCTATTGGCGGAGCGCACACCTGGCGACAAGGTGTTCATCACGGGTAATACCGTTATCGATGCGTTGCACTACACGGCGGCAAGAGAAATGCCCCTTTCCGTGCCGTTGGACCGCACCAAACGGATGATTTTGGTAACCGCGCATCGAAGAGAGAACTTTGGGCAGCCGTTCGTTGATATTTGTACCGCTATCAAAATGATCGCGGTTAATAACCCAGATGTTGAAGTGCTGTTTCCTGTTCACCCCAACCCGAGTATTCGCACCGTTGCTTACGACCTGTTGGGCGATGTTGCTAATCTCCATCTGGTCAATCCACTGGGCTACAAAGAGTTCGTGATGGCGATGAAGCTAGCCAGCTTTATTATCAGCGACTCAGGTGGTGTTCAGGAGGAGGCGCCAGCACTTGGAAAGCCTGTATTGGTAATGCGTGAAAGCTCGGAGCGTCCCGAGGCGATAGCCGCTGGATGTTCTCGGCTGGTGGGTACGGATGTTGGGGTGATTGTTCGTGAAGCCCAAAAGCTCCTCAATGATCCAGATGAGTACAAGAAGATGGCTATCGGGATTTCTCCGTACGGAGATGGCAAAGCATCCGCTCGAATTATCGGGGTTTTGCGGGAGTACTTTTGTTGAATCGCATAGTTTACCTATCCCCGGTGCCATGGGACAGCTTTTCCCAGCGCCCACATAAATTCGTCGAGTGGTTTCACGCCCTCTACGGGGGACAGGTGCTCTGGGTTGATCCTTACCCGACCCGGCTACCCGGCCTGGGAGACTTTGCTGCTCGACCGAGCCCCAGTAACCCTCAGAGCAGGTCGGAGCCCTGGTTGAAATGCTTGACGGTCAAAGCGTTGCCCATCGAACCGATTGCTGGTTTGGACGTCGTCAACCGCTATCTGCGACGTGCGCTAGTACAGGAGATAAATGCCTTTGCGAGTGCCGGGCCCACCAGTCTGGTTATTGGCAAACCATCGGCCTTTGCGTTGCAACTCTTGAGTGGCGGTCGTTTTGCCAAGAGTATTTACGATTCGATGGATGATTTTCCGGCGTTCTACAGTGGACTTTCCAAGCGTTCGATGCAACGCAAAGAACGCGCGGTAGTCAGCGCGGTAGACCATGTACTGGTGTCGTCCACCCTGCTTATGCACAGAGCACAGCAGATGCGCCCGGGAGCTGATGTTCGCCTATGCGAGAATGCATGCGCGGTTGAAGTGCTGCCACCTATCGAGCATCAGGCGCTGCATTCGGGTCCCAGGATTCTGGGGTACGTGGGGACCATCGGGAAATGGTTTGATTGGGAGATGATCGAGCGTTTGGCGGGATGCACTGACGTCACCGTCCGTTTGATCGGCCCCGTCTACACGCCAGCGCCGTTCAAGTTGCCCGCCAATGTCGAAGTTCTGCCGCAGTGTTCACATGCGCAGGCCATTGCGGCTATGCAGGCGTTCGACGTCGGTTTGATTCCGTTCAAGATCACAGAGTTGACCGAGTCGGTTGATCCCATCAAATATTACGAGTATTGCGCACTCGGTTTACCGGTCATTACCTCTGATTTTGGCGAAATGCGCGTGCATGCCCAGCAGCCCGGCGTATTTACCGTGCACTCGGCTGACACCCCGTCTAGCTTGATCGGGACGGTTGAGGCGGCTCTCGCGTTCAGATTTACCTTGGACCAGATAGGGCAGTTTCGGCAGGTAAACTCCTGGAATGCTCGTTTTTCGTCTGCGAAAATCTTCGATCCCGCCTAGTCTGATTTTTTGGCGATGCCCGCCATGGGTCAGCGCTTGCGAAGTGTAAAGCGCAGTTTTATCAGCCTGCATCGTGTGCAGTCTTGTTTTTTGCCAGGGTCATTGAAATGAACGCTGAGACGATTCTTGTTACAGGAGGGAGCGGTTTTCTTGGGGCCGCCTTGGTAAAACACTTGGCTGCAATGGACGGCTGTGCGCTCGTTCTACCTATCAGAAATACCCAAGCGGGGTTTCCCCCCTCTGCGCGGGTTCTACAAATCCAGGACCTGGACGCGGATACCGATTGGAAGCAGGCCCTTTGCGGTGTCGACAAAGTGGTCCATGCAGCAGCCCGAGTACATGTCATGAAAGAGGCCAGCGCTGATCCGTTGACCGAGTTTCGCAAAGTCAATGTCGACGGCACGCTGAACCTCGCCAGGCAAGCCGCTGCTGCGGGCGTCAAGCGTTTCATCTTCATCAGCTCGATCAAGGTCAACGGTGAGCGCACTGAGCCCGGCACCGCGTATTGCGCAGATGATGTGCCTGCTCCAATCGATCCTTATGGGATAAGCAAGATGGAAGCGGAGCAGGGGTTGCGGGAGTTGGCGTCCAGTACATCCATGGAGGTTGTCATCATTCGCCCCGTGTTGATTTATGGTCCGGGCGTAAAGGCTAACTTTCTTAGCATGATGAAATGGCTTTCCAAGGGCGTGCCGCTGCCACTGGGTGCAATCCACAATCGTCGCAGTCTGGTAGCGCTGGATAACCTGATTGATCTGATCATTGTGTGCCTCAATCACCCACTTGCCGCAAACCAGACGTTTCTGGTCAGTGATGGTCAGGATGTATCCACCACCGATTTGCTACGCAAGACTAGTCACGCCTTGTGTCGGCCCGCCCGTCTCATTCCTTTCCCTGTCTGGATAATGAGGAGCCTGGCGCTGTCGTTAGGCAAGCAAGCACTTGTCCAACGCCTTTTCGATTCTCTGCAAGTGGATATCAGTAAAAACCAGCAACTCCTGGGCTGGTCACCGCCCATGACCTTGGAGCAGTCTCTGCGCAAGACTGCGCGGCATTTTTCAGAGTCTAGAAGCTCGTGAGTTACGCTTGGTTTGTTCTCGTGGCCGTAAGTGTGGCCTTTTTACTGACGGGCGCAATGCGTCGCTACGCTGTCGCCCGTAGCCTGATGGACGTCCCGAACGCACGTAGTTCACACGTACTGCCAACCCCACGCGGCGGCGGCGTGGCTATCGTGTTGACCTTTCTCCTGGCGCTGGGTGCATTGTTGTTTTTCGGGCTGGTTTCTCCAGCTGTTTTTGCCGCGTGTGCCGGGGCGGGGGCGCTTATCGCGATCATTGGGTTCATGGATGATCATGGGCACATAGCCGCGAGATGGCGTTTGCTCGGGCATTTCATTGCCGCTGCCTGGGCCATATTCTGGTTGGGGGGCTTGCCTGCCATTAGCGTGTTGGGAGTTGAGCTTGACCTGGGTTGGGCAGGCTCTGCGCTGGCCGTGATTTACTTGGTCTGGATGCTCAATCTCTACAACTTCATGGATGGAATTGATGGTATCGCTGGCGTAGAAGCCGTTTGTGCCTGCTTTGGAGCCTGCCTTCTATACGGGATGTCAGGGCAAAGCGGCTCGATCTGGGCTCCCTTGTTGCTGGGCGCTTGCGTCGCTGGTTTTCTCTGCTGGAATTTCCCCCCCGCCAAGATATTCATGGGCGATGCCGGTAGTGGTTTTCTTGGCATAATGCTCGGGGTGATGTCCCTTCAGGCTGGCTGGATTTCAGCGCAACTGCTTTGGGGATGGCTCATCCTGATGGGGGTGTTTATCGTTGATGCGACGTTTACCCTGCTACGTCGACTGATACGCGGGGACAGGATTTATGAAGCCCATCGCAGCCACGCCTATCAGTTTGCCTCGCGTCGATTTGGCAAGCACCTTCCAGTGACGCTCGCAGTCGGACTGATCAATCTGTGTTGGCTGCTGCCGATAGCCCTTTGCGTTACTCTTTATAGCCTGGACGGTGCGATTGGCGTGCTGCTGGCCTATAGTCCATTGCTAGTGTTGGCATGGTGGTTTCGCGCAGGCGAACTGGAACGTCCACCTTAAGGACTCATCGATCCTCCTGAGTTTATGTCTAAGGCTTCAGGAATTGGGGCAAAACGAGGGAGATAGTTGCAGTGTTTGAGGGGCTTATGGATAAAGTTAGAACGTTTTTACTTGGACTACCCAGACGTAAAAAAAGACTCATTCAGGTCATTACTGACATGTTGCTGGTCTGGGGGGCGCTATGGATGGCATTTATAGTGCGTCTTGGTATCGATGATGTGCTCAATCCGATCAAGGTCCACTTCTGGCTTTTTGTCTGCGCTCCAATTGTTGCCATTCCGCTCTTCATCCGTTTCGGCATGTACCGCGCGGTCATGCGCTATTTTGGCAATGACGCTCTCATCGCTATCATCAAGGCCGTCAGTCTGTCTTCGTTGATCCTGGCGGTTGTTGTCTATTGGTACAGCAATCATCAGGCTGTGGTGCCGCGTTCCATCATTTTCAACTACTGGTGGTTGAGCCTGGTGATCATTGGCGGTCTTCGCCTCTGCATGCGCCACTACTTCATGGGCGATTGGTTCACGGCGGCTCAACACGTGCCGTTCACCAATCGCGATGATGGTTTGACCAAAGTGGCTATCTATGGCGCGGGTGTCGCGGGGAATCAGCTCGTCGCAGCGCTTCGCATGGGGCGCGTGATGCGTCCGGTGGCCTTCATTGACGACGACCCGAGTATTGCCGACCGGTCTATTTCCGGACTACTGGTCTACAATCCCAAGCGCATTCAGCAAATGATCGACGTAACGGGGGCGCAGGAAATTCTGTTGGCGCTGCCGTCTTCGACCCGTGCGCGGCGTAGGGAAATTCTCAATGTCCTTGAGGGATTTCCATTACATATCCGCAGTGTGCCGAATTTCACTGACCTGGCCAGTGGCCGGGTCAAAGTCGAAGATATTCAGGAAGTAGATATCGCCGACTTGCTTGGCCGGGATTCGGTGCCGGCACAATCCGATTTGCTGGAACGTTGTATCAAGGGCAAGACGGTGATGGTGACCGGTGCAGGAGGTTCCATTGGCGCCGAACTGTGCCGACAGATTTTTTCCCTCGCGCCCACCACGCTGCTGTTGTTCGAACACAGTGAGTTCAATCTCTACAGCATTTTGTCCGAGCTCGAGCAGCGAGCAAGTTGTGAGTCCTTGTCCGTGCGTTTGCTGCCGATTCTGGGATCGATCCGCCATCAGGACAAGTTGTTGGATGTGATGAAGACCTGGCGGGTGGATACCGTTTACCACGCAGCTGCATACAAACACGTGCCGATGGTCGAGCACAATATTGCCGAAGGCGTGCTCAACAACGTGATTGGTACGCTGAATACCGCTCAGGCGGCCTTGCAAGCGGGGGTTGCCAGTTTTGTGCTGATCTCCACTGACAAGGCTGTTCGCCCGACCAATGTGATGGGCAGTACCAAGCGCTTGGCCGAACTGACACTGCAGGCCCTGAGTCGTGAAATCGCTCCGGTGCTGTTTGGCGACAAAGGCAATGTATCGCGGGTCAATAAAACCCGGTTCACGATGGTTCGTTTCGGCAACGTGCTGGGGTCATCCGGTTCTGTGATCCCGCTGTTCCACAGCCAGATCAAGTCGGGTGGTCCGCTGACAGTGACGCACCCCAAGATCACGCGTTACTTCATGACCATTCCCGAGGCGGCGCAACTGGTCATCCAGGCGGGGTCCATGGGGCAAGGCGGGGATGTGTTTGTACTCGATATGGGTGAACCGGTGAAGATCGTCGAACTGGCAGAGAAGATGATCCATCTGTCTGGTTTGAGCATTCGTTCGGAGAGGAACCCGCAGGGTGACATTGCCATTGAGTTCACGGGCCTGCGTCCGGGTGAAAAGCTTTACGAAGAGTTGCTGATAGGTGACAACGTGGCGGCCACTCAGCACCCGATGATCATGAGTGCAAACGAGGATCACCTGCCTTGGGATGATCTGAAGGTGCGCCTGGCTAAACTGTTGCGGGCCGTTGAACAGGATGATTACGCCCGAGTTCGCCAGTTGCTGCGCGAAACCGTCAGCGGCTATACCCCGGACGGGGAAATCGTCGATTGGATCTACCAGCAACGCCGCCTTGAGCCCTGATGCTACATACTCTGCAACGCACACATTTTTGACAGACGCCCACCATGACCTAGGTTTGGGAAGCAGCTTTGGAAAAGCTGCTTCTCTCTCAACGAAGTCATGGAGCGTCACTTATGCGTACAGGCTACTTCCACTCTCTGGTTTTCGCCCTGTTGACCAGTGTCTCAGTTGCAGCAATAGCTGCTCCCTCCACTAAAGCCGAAACGGTTCCAGCGCCTGCAACGATGCCAGTGGCGTCTTCTGAGATGGCGGCCAAGGTCGATCTGAACAAAGCCGATGTGGCTACTTTGCAGCGCGACCTCTCCGGAATCGGCGAGGCCAAAGCCAAAGCTATTGTTGCGTACCGTGACAGCAATGGTTCGTTCACCTCGGTGGATGAATTGTTGGAGGTCAAGGGCATCGGCAAGATGCTCCTGGACAAGAATCGCGACCGGCTGGAAGTGAACTGATACCCGAGTGCCCGTGTTGGGGCCGGTCATTGACCGGCCTTTTTTGTCTGCGTAATTGAATACTGGCAGGTAAAGGATTGAGTTTACCCTTGGTCGGAAACAAAAAATTACGATGGTAATATTGTGATTGGATTATGACTATAATTGATCTGCCGCCGCTCTCAGCAGTCGTGAGTCTGGCGACCAATTTCCTGCGGGATCTACCAGGAGTACAGCCATGAGTTCTGTTCAGTCCAAAGGCAAGGCGCTCGTCACGGGGGCGTCTTCCGGTATTGGTGCGATCTATGCCGAGCGTTTGGCGGCGAGGGGGTTCGACTTATTGCTGGTGGCTCGTGATGAAGCACGCTTGCAAAGCGCGGCAACCCGATTACGGGCTGAGCATGGCATTGACGTTGAAGTGCTTAAGGCCGATCTGACACTCAAGGCAGACCTGGTCGCTGTCGAGCAGCGCCTGCGCTCCGATCCCAGCATCAGCCTGCTCCTGAACAACGCCGGGGTGGCGGCGGAGGGACCTTTGGCGGGTGCCGACCTGGATCAACTGGAGCGCATGATTCAACTCAATGTAGTGGCCGTGACGCGTTTAGCCTCGGCGGCCGCCGCGAGCTTCTCGGCGGCGGGTCGCGGGGCGATTATCAACCTGGCATCGGTGGTCGCGCTGATCCCCGAGCGCTTCAACGCTACCTACAGTGCAAGCAAGGCCTACGTGCTGAGCCTGAGCCAATCGCTCAACGCCGAGCTCAGTGGTAGCGGGGTGCAGGTCCAGGCCGTGTTGCCCGGGGTGACGCGTACCGAAATCTGGGAACGCTCCGGAATCGACGGTAGTGCCATTCCGGCAGAGATGGTCATGGAAGCAGGGGAGATGGTTGACGCTGCCTTGTCGGGTTTCGACCAAGGGGAATTGATCTGCATTCCTTCGCTACCTGATGCCGCAGACTGGGATGGGTTTGTTACCGCGCGTCACGCATTGGCGCCGAACCTGTCGAGAAACGTCGCCGCCGCACGTTACAAGTAGGGCAGGTTTACTCCGCCAGCTTGTTCAGATGCTCGCGCGTGACATCGAGAATTCGCTGGGCCAACTCCGGGCTTTCGACGCTGCGCGACAGCAGGAGTGCCCCGACCAGGGTCGACATGACGATCAGGCTCTGGTCGGCCGCATCCTCGCTGCCCAGGGCGTGCTCAACCTGCTGCAGGCGTGCATTGAGCACGATATCGCTGGTGGGGCTGGCTTGACCGCGCAATCCCAGTTCAGACGACATGGTGGGCAGTGGGCAGCCCTCATGGGGAGAGGTCTTGTGCCATTCGGACAAGTAGGTGTCGATAAAGGCCTGGAGGGGGCGCTCTTGCGCAAACAGCGCTGCACAACGCTCACTGACTTCTTCCCCCGCGGCTTGCAGGGCCTTTTCAACCAGTTCGTCCTTGGATTTGAAGTGTGAGTAGAAACCGCCATGGGTCAGGCCCAGGGCCTTCATCAGGGGTTGCAGGCCAGTGGCAGCGATTCCGTCGCGGCGAAAGCGTGCAGCTGCTTCCTTGATGATGCGCTGATGAGTCTGGGCTTTATGGTCCTGCGAGTAGCGCATCGTTAATCTCCACGGCAATGCGCCATATTAACCAAGCTAAATGGAATGGTGACTGTACTTCTATTTCGAAAAAGCATGCAGATGCGTCCAGATTCGCCTTACTGACGATAAGTAGCTGGCACGAATAGTGATTACTCATTCCCAGAAGATTGTTCAACAATCCGCAGGTGATGAGTATGAGTGATGGACTGTCCCTGGCTGACCACATCACATTGGAGCTGCGCGCCGATATCATTGGCGGGCGCTTGCTGCCGGGCAAGGCGTTGATCGAGGCGGACCTGGTGCTGGCTTACAACGCCTCGCGCAACACTATTCGCGAAGCCCTGCACCGCCTGGGGCAGGAAGGCCTGACGCGCTACGTACGGCACAAAGGGGTGATGGTCCGCCAGCCCGGCGCCGATCAGGTGCGCGACCTGTTCCAGGTGCGACGTACCCTTGAGTTGCAGGGGATCGCCGCCAGCCGTCCGCTGCGCGAGCAGCAATCGAACTCCATGCACGAGGCCATCGAGGCCGCGCAGTTGGCCCGTGATCGGGAGGACTGGCGAGCCGTCGGTACCCACAGCCTGCATTTTCACCAACTGATTGTCGGGTTGCTGGGCAGCCCGTTGCTCGACGAGTTCTTCACCAACGTCGTCGCGCAATTGCGCCTGGTGTTCAGCGCGGCGCCTGATGAATCCAGGTTCCAGGCACCGTGGCTGACGCGTGATCGACTGATTTACCAGCACCTGATCGAGAACGACCGTCCGGCCGCCATCGAAGCCCTGAACTCTTACCTGGACGACTCCGAGCAGCAACTGCTCGAGATATTCAACCCTGGCTAGCGCCACTGATCGAGGAATCACGCCATGTACAAAGACTATCCCGCGGCCTACCAGGTCAGTAAGGGTTCGGCATTGCAGGTCGATACCGCGTTTTATCAGCGAATTCGCGACACCCCGGATGGCCGCACGCTAATCGAGCAGTTCGAGGTGCCTATTCGTACCGGTCGCGCCTGGCATGTTCCCGCCGGTCATGTGTTTCGGGTAACCACGCCGGTGGGACCGCAGGTGGGGGATTTTAACGTGTGGAATGCCAACGATCCGCGCGAGCGCTTATGGGCGGCCCGGACTCGGCAGTTGCAGGGCGCCCATGTCAGCACCCATGACCGGCTCTGGTCAAACCTGCCGTTTCTCAGGCCTCTGGTGACCATCACCGACGATAGCCTTGCCGACTATGGGATCGACGAACACGGCGGCCGCCTGCATGACTTGCTGGGCACGCGCTGCGATCCCTACGTGAACAAAATGCTCACCGGCGAAGACTTTCACCATCACTGTCATTCCAACCTGACCCGTGCGGTGCTGCCCCATGGTTTGACCGAGTTCGACGTGCATGACGTGCTGAACATCTTCCAGTGCACAGGCCTGAACCACGATGACCTGTATTTCATGAAAGCCTGTCCGGCTCGCAAAGGCGACTACCTGGAATTTTTTGCCGAGATCGATCTGTTGTGCGCGTTGTCGACGTGCCCGGGCGGGGATTTGTCGCTGGCGATGTGGGGGCCGGATGCCCAGGACCCGTTGAGTGTTTGCCGGCCACTGGGGGTGGAAATCTACCGGCTGGACGATGACTTGCTGCAAGGCTGGAGTCAGCCTGAACGGGCGGCGTACAAAGGCTTGCACGGGCTGCAGATCGCCAAGGCCGACTGGCAGGAGTAGGGCGGGGCTGGCCGGGATGCACAATGGCAACATCCCGGCCGGCGCCAGGGTCAACGATCCTGAGCGTCCTTGGCGTCCATTTCCGCGTTACGTTCAGCCACGCGTTTACGTTGCTCATCGGTCAACTCGACCTTGTTCGCGGTGTCGCGCAACATCATCAGACCACCGACGATCGATCCGATCGCAACCACCAGAATCAACCAGGCATACCAGGGCATAGGGCTCTCCTTAAGGGCAGGCATCGAGGCGAACGGTTTCGCGACAATGTCGTGCATATCCACTTTGAGTCACAACGATTCTCCGTGGTTCCATTCTAGGCCTGTTGCGCCAGGATCACCTGACCAACATCGGTTCAGCGCAGCGAGCGGGTTTCAATCGAATACCTGGGCGTCCTTGAACCAAGCACCTGCCTGATCCTTGGCGGAGAGTTGCGGCGCTTCATGTAGTTGCCAGTCGATCGCCAGGTCCGGGTCGTCCCAACGAATACTGCGCTCGGCCGCAGGGGTGTAGTAGTCGGTGGTCTTGTAGAGAAACTCGGCGAACTCACTCAGCACCACAAAACCGTGGGCGAAACCTTCCGGCACCCACAGTTGGCGATGGTTCTCGGCGGACAAGCGTACCGCGACCCATTTGCCGAAGTGTGGCGAGCTGCGGCGAATATCCACGGCAACGTCCAGTACCTCACCCGCCGTTACACGCACCAGCTTGCCCTGGGTGTTTTCCAGTTGGTAATGCAGGCCGCGCAACACGCCTTTTTGCGAGCGTGAGTGGTTGTCTTGAACGAACTGGGTGTCCAGGCCTGTCGCCTGGGCAAAAGCCTTCGCGTTGAAGCTCTCGTAAAAGAACCCACGTTCGTCACCGAAGACCTTCGGTTCGATAATCAGAACACCCGGCAGATCGGTGTTGACTACATTCATCATGTTCTCCAGCAATAAACGGCGATGGTCGACATTCTTGCCCGAAGTCGCGGTCATGTGCGAGGGCAAATGCGCAAGGTCCCTCGCTTGACTCGCGATAAGGAAGCCTGAGGGCCCACCAATTGCGGCCAGACCCCGGCTCAAGCGCACTCTTTACGGTTTTTTTACGTCCCGCCAACCCCCCTGATCTCGTTCCTTTACGCCCTCCTTGCCGACAATCACTGCACACGCGGCAACACGCCGTAACTCGGAGAAATTCAATGAACATTCTGGACGGGGTGTCCCTGCTGCTGGCGGTGGGACTGTTCATTTATCTATTGGTCGCGTTGTTGCGCGCGGACCGGAGCTAGGAGCGGCTATGCACAGTTATGACTATTGGCTGATCCTGGCCTTTTTCGCCCTGGTGCTGATTCCCGCACCGTTCCTGGGACGCTTCTACTACAAGGTCATGGAAGGTCGGCGTACCTGGTTGTCGCCGATCCTCGGGCCAGTGGAGCGGGGCTGTTATCGCGTAGCCGGGGTTGATCCGCACAGCGAGCAGAGCTGGCAGAAGTACACCCTGGCCTTGCTGGCGTTCAACCTCGCGGGCTTTTTGCTGTTGTTCGCGATCCTGCTGTTGCAGAACTACCTGCCGCTCAATCCGCAGAATCTGCCGGGGCAGGAATGGACCCAGGCATTCAATACCGCCGTTAGCTTCATGACCAACACCAACTGGCAGTCCTACAGTGGTGAAGCGACCCTCAGTTACCTGAGCCAGATGATCGGCCTGACCGTGCAGAACTTTGTCAGCGCCGCCACCGGCCTGGCTGTGCTGGTTGCGCTGTGCCGTGGTATCAGCCGCAAATCGGCGCAAACCCTGGGCAACTTCTGGGTCGACATGACCCGCGCCACGCTCTACGGCTTGCTGCCGCTGTGCTTGCTGCTGGCGCTGTTTCTGGTCTGGCAGGGCGTGCCGCAAAGCTTCGCGCAGTATGTGAACGCGCTGACCCTGCAAGGGGTAGACCAGGTCATCCCACTGGGGCCGGCCGCCAGCCAGATCGCGATCAAGCAATTGGGCACCAACGGCGGTGGCTTCTTCGGCGTCAACTCGGCGCATCCGTTCGAGAACCCGACGGCCTGGAGCAACCTGTTTGAAGTCAGCTCCATCATTCTGATCCCGGTGGCCCTGGTGTTCACCTTCGGCCATTACGTCAAGGACCTGCGTCAGAGCCGGGCGATCATCGCCTGCATGCTCGCGCTGTTCCTGATCGGTGGTGCGGTGTCGCTGTGGGCTGAGAACCAACCGAACCCAACCCTGAACAACGCCGCCGTAGAACAAACCGCGCCGCTGGAAGGTAAAGAAGCACGCTTTGGCACCACCGCGACCGTACTGTGGTCAGTGACCACCACCGCAGCCTCCAACGGGTCGGTCAACGGTATGCACGACAGCCTCAACCCATTGAGCGGCATGATTGCAATGATCAACATGATGGTCGGCGAGGTGATCTTCGGCGGCGTCGGTGCCGGCCTCTACGGCATGTTGCTCAACGTGCTGATCGCGGTGTTCCTCGCCGGGCTGATGATCGGGCGCACCCCGGAGTACCTGGGCAAAAAGCTGCAAGCCAAGGAAGTCCAGTTGCTGGTGGTGACCTTGCTGGTAATGCCGGTTGGCGTACTGGTGCTCGGTGCTCTTGCGACGAGTCTGTCAGGCCCTGCGGCCACCATCAGCAATCCCGGCCCCCACGGTTTCAGCCAGTTGCTCTACGCCTACACCTCGGCCAGCGCCAACAACGGTTCGGCCTTTGCAGGTCTGGGCGCCAACACGCCATTCCATAACCTGATGCTGGGCCTGGGCATGTTGATCGGTCGCTTCGGTTACATCCTTCCGGTACTGGCTCTGGCTGGCAGCCTGGCGATGAAGAAAAGTGCGCCTGTCGGCCAGAACAGCTTCCCGACCCATGGTCCGCTGTTCGTCACCCTGTTGACCGTAACCATATTGCTGGTGGGTGGCCTGACGTTCCTGCCGAGCCTGGCGCTGGGCCCTATTGCTGAACACTTGAGCCTGGGCTTCTGAGCCACTTTATAGGAGCTGGATGATGAATATGCCCGCAACCAAACCCGTGGCCGCCAAGGCCCCGGAGCAACCGAAAACCGCGATCTCGGCCCTGTGGCGGCCGGCGCTGGTGCAAGCCTTCGTCAAGCTCGACCCGCGCCAGCTCAAGCGCTCGCCGGTGATGCTGGTGGTCGAACTCACGGCGATCCTCACCACCGTCTTGTGCTTCATCCCGGACACCGCGGTGCCGACCTTTGTCGCCGCGCAAATTGCCCTGTGGCTGTGGTTCACCGTGCTGTTCGCCAACTTTGCCGAAGCCCTGGCCGAAGGTCGGGGCAAGGCCCGCGCCGACAGCCTCAAGGCCGGCAGTGAAGGCCTGAGCGCGCGTCGCAAGAAGGCCGATGGCAGCTTTCAGGTAGTGCCCGCCGCCAGCCTGCGCAAAGGCGATGTGGTGCGTGTCGAAGCCGGGGAAATGATCCCGGGGGACGGTGAGGTGATCGAAGGCATCGCCGCGGTCAACGAGGCGGCGATTACCGGCGAGTCCGCCCCGGTGATCCGTGAATCCGGGGGGGATCGCTCGGCGGTCACCGGCAACACCCGGCTGGTGTCAGACTGGCTGCTGGTGCGCATCACCGCCAACCCGGGTGAGTCGACCCTGGACCGGATGATCGCCCTGGTCGAAGGTGCCAAGCGCCAGAAAACCCCGAACGAAGTGGCGCTGGATATCCTGCTGATCGGCCTGACCATGATTTTCCTGGTGGTGGTCGTGACCTTGCAGCCCTTCGCCCACTTCGCCAATGGCAACCTGCCGCTGGTGTTCCTGGTGGCGCTGCTGGTGACGCTGATTCCCACCACCATCGGTGGCTTGCTGTCGGCCATCGGGATTGCCGGGATGGACCGCCTGGTGCGGCTCAACGTGATCGCCAAGTCCGGCCGTGCCGTGGAAGCGGCGGGTGACGTGCACGTGCTGTTGCTGGACAAGACCGGCACCATCACCTTCGGCAACCGGCGTTGCGCGGCCATCTATGCGGCACCCGGGATCAGCGCCAAGGAACTGGCCGAAGGCGCGTTGTTCGCCTCGTTGGCGGACGACACGGCCGAAGGCAAATCGATCGTCGAGTACCTGCGCGGACTTTATCCACAGCCTGAACCCGCCGCCGAAGCAGTGACCGGCGTGCCATTCAGCGCCGAAACCCGGTTGTCCGGGGTCGATTATCAAGGACGCGTCTATCGCAAGGGCGCGGTTGATTCACTGCTGGCCTTTGTCGGTCAGAGCCGTGCCGACCTGCTGCCGCCGATGGCGCGGGAAATCGACAAGATCGCCCAGAGCGGCGGCACGCCGTTGCTGGTGTGCGCCGAGGGTCGGTTGCTGGGCGCGATCCACCTCAAGGACGTGGTCAAGCCGGGGATCCGCGAGCGTTTTGCCGAGCTGCGCAAGCTGGGGATCCGCACTGTCATGGTGACCGGCGATAACCCGCTGACCGCGGCGGCGATTGCTGCGGAGGCAGGCGTCGATGATGTGCTGGCCGAAGCTACGCCCGAGAAAAAGCTGGCGCGCATCCGTCAGGAGCAGAACGACGGCCGCCTGGTGGCCATGTGTGGTGACGGCGCCAACGACGCCCCGGCGCTGGCCCAGGCGGACGTCGGCATGGCCATGAACGACGGCACCCAGGCCGCACGTGAAGCGGCGAACATGGTCGACCTCGACAGCGACCCGACCAAGCTGCTGGATGTGGTGCAGATCGGCAAGGAGTTGCTGGTGACACGTGGGGCGCTGACCACTTTTTCCATCGCCAACGACGTGGCCAAGTATTTCGCCATCCTGCCGGCACTGTTCGCGGCGATTTATCCACAGCTTGGGGTGCTCAACATCATGCACCTGAGCAGCCCGCAGAGCGCGATCCTCTCGGCCATTGTGTTCAACGCCCTGATCATCGTCGCGCTGATTCCGTTGGCGTTGCGTGGCGTGCGGGTACAGGCCGCGAGCGCCGCCCACCTGCTGCGCCGCAACCTGCTGATCTACGGCGTGGGCGGGCTGGTGGTGCCGTTTGCGGGCATCAAGTTGATCGACCTGCTGCTGACTGCCTTGCATCTGGTGTAACGGAGCTGCGCCACGCCTGGGGCGTGGCGTTTTAACTGAATTGAGGGGTGTGACATGTCCACAATGATTCGCCCGGCCTTGAGCCTGCTAGTTCTGATGACCCTGATTACCGGCGTCGCTTATCCACTGCTCGTGACCGGCGTGGCCCAGGTCGCCTTCCCGGCCCAGGCCAATGGCAGCCTGGTGCGTGATGCCGATGGCAAGGTGCGCGGCTCGTCGTTGATTGCCCAGGATTTCGTCGGTGATGCCTGGTTCCATCCACGGCCTTCGGCGGGGGCCTTTGCCACCGTTTCCAGCAGCGCCAGCAACCTGGCGCCGAGCAATCCGGCGCTGGCCACGCGGGTCATCGATGAGGCCAACAAACTGTTGGTCCCAGGCCAAGGCCCGGTGCCATTGGCGCTGTTGACCACTTCCGGCAGCGGCCTCGATCCGCACTTGCCTCCGGCCGCGATTGCCTATCAACTGGCGCGGGTTGCTGCGGCGCGAAATGTGCCGGTGGCGACGTTGCGCCAATTGCTCAACGCGCATATCGAACAGCCGCTGGTAGGTCCGCCGGTGGTCAATGTGCTGCAATTGAACCGGGCGCTGGAACAGTTGCCGTTGTAGGCGCTGGCGGACCCGAGCGACACCACCCAACCACCTGAATGAAGAGCCTCCCATGAGCGACTCCGGCCGCGCCGATGCACTGCTAGCCGATCTGCCCCACGATGGCCGTGGCCGGCTCAAGGTCTTTCTCGGCGCGGCGCCCGGCGTCGGCAAGACCTACGCCATGCTGCAGGCCGCTCACAGCCAGTTGCGCCAGGGGGTGAAGGTCATGGCCGGGGTGGTGGAAACCCACGGCCGCGCGGAGACCGAGGCCTTGCTCGGTGGGTTGGTGCAACAGCCGTTGCTGCGCTCGGAATACCGTGGGGTGATGCTCGAGGAAATGGACCTCGACGGCCTGCTCAAGGCCCGGCCAAAACTGGTGCTGGTGGACGAACTGGCCCACAGCAATGCCCCCGGCAGTCGACACGCCAAACGCTGGCAGGACATCCAGGAGCTGCTGGCGGCCGGTATCGATGTCTACACCACGGTCAACGTCCAGCACCTGGAAAGCCTCAATGACCAGGTGCGCGGTATCACCGGCGTACAGGTGCGCGAGACCCTGCCCGACTGGGTGCTGCAGGAAGCCTACGAGCTGTTGCTGATCGACTTGCCGCCCCGTGAGCTGCTTGAGCGCCTGCGTGACGGCAAGGTCTATGTGCCCGAGCAGGCGCGGGCGGCGATCGATGCGTTCTTCACCCAGACCAACCTCACCGCATTGCGCGAGTTGGCGATGCAAACCGCCGCGGCCCAGGTCGACGACGACCTCAGCCGTGGCTACCGGCAGTTGGGCCAGGCCGCACCGGCCGTGCGGGGACGCTTGTTGGTGGGGGTCGACGGCGATGCCCAGGCCGAACGCCTGGTGCGCCACGCCAGTCGAGTTGCCCAGCGCCGGCATCTGCCCTGGAGCCTGGTGCATGTGGACAACGGCAGCGTCGGCGATGAGCAGTCGCGCTTGCGCCTGCAAAGCGCCCAGCAACTGGCCGAGCGCTTGGGCGGCGAAGTGGTGTTGCTGCGTGCCGGCGAGGTGGCCAAGACCTTGATCCAGCACGCAGCCGAGCGGCGCGCCAGCCTGGTGCTGGTCGGCCAGTCCCGTGCGCGTTGGCGCCGGCGGCTGTTCGGCGGTGGCCTGGCTTCGCGCCTGTTGCGTAATGCCCGAGGCCTGGAAATCAACGTGCTGGACAGCGATGAGCAACAGCACCTGCCGCGCCAGCGTTCGCCCCAGGCTCTGGTCTGGTTCGACTACGCCCTGGCACCGCTGGCCACGCTGTTGGCCAGCGGCCTGGCGTGGGCAGTATCGAGCCTGCTGCCACTGCCGAACATCTCCTTGGTATTTCTCGCCGCGGTGCTGCTGGTGGCAGTGCGCAGTAGCCTGGGGCCGGCGCTGGTGTGCGCCGCGCTGTCGTTCCTGACCTACGATTTCCTGTTTATCCCGCCCAACTTCTCGTTTGCCATTCAGCGCGAAGAGGACGTGCTGACCTTGCTGTTTTTCCTGCTCATGGCGGCGCTCACCGGCAACCTCGCCGCGCGTCAGCGTCGGCAATTGCAGGCCCTGCGTGATACCCAGGAAGAGACGAGCGAGCTCCTCGACCTGTCGCGCAAGCTTACGGCCGCCACCGACCGTCAGGCCGTGGTCAGTGCGGCGGCGCAACACCTGGTGGGTTGGAATGATCTGCAGTTGTGCCTGCTCAATCGTGACGGCCAGGGTGGCTGGAAGGTGGAAACCGGCGGGCCGTTGCAGTTTTCTGAAGCCGAGCGTGCGGCTGCCGAGTGGGCCTGGCAGCATGACCAGCCGGCGGGGAAGGGCACCGGAACCCTGCCGTTCGGTCGTTGGTGGTGGTGGCCGTTGTCGGTCGACGACGGTCCGCTGGGCCTGCTCGGCGTGTGCCCGCGCGAAGGCGAGCCACTCAGTGGGCAACGGCGGCGCTTGCTGATGGCGCTGAGCCAGCCCCTGGCCCAAGCCCTGGCCCGCGCCCAATTGGCCGAAGACCTGGAGGCGGCGCGCCTGCACGGTGAAACCGAACAACTGCGCAGCGCCTTGCTGGCGTCGGTGTCCCACGACCTGCGCACGCCACTGACGTCCATGCGCGGCAGCATCGACAGCTTGCTGGCGCTGGGCGAGGCGATCCCGTTGGAGGATCGTCGCGAACTGCTGGAAGGCACGCGTGATGAAGCCGAGCGGTTGGACCGCTACATCCAGAATCTACTGGACATGACCCGGCTTGGCCATGGCGCGCTGAAGCTCGCGCGCGACTGGGTGTCGCCCGCCGATATCGTTGGCAGCGCGCTCAATCGCTTGCGCGCGGTGCTGGCGCCGTTGCAGGTCAGCGTCGAGGTGCCGGCCGAGCTGCCACTGCTGTTCGTGCACGCGGCGCTGATCGAGCAGGCGCTGGTCAATGTGCTGGAAAACGCCGCACGATTTTCCCCGGCCCAAGGCCACCTGCAACTGAGTGCGGGGGCGACGGACAGCGAGCTGTATTTCTCGGTGAGTGACGAGGGCCCGGGTATCCCCGAAGAGGAGCGGGCGAAGATCTTCGACATGTTCTATACCGCTGCCCGTGGGGATCGGGGCGGGCAGGGCACGGGACTGGGCCTGGCGATCTGTCAGGGCATGGTTGGTGCCCACGGCGGGCGCATCAGCGTCGCTGATGGTCTCGACGGCCGTGGCACCTGCATCACCCTGCACCTGCCGTTGCAGGCACAACCGGGGTTGGAAAGTGAAGCCTGAGGCGGGCTGCGCTACTCTGTCGCCAGTTCTTTATGTTGAATGGAAACCATGAGCCAGACCACGACCATCCTGGTCATCGACGATGAGCCGCAGATCCGCAAGTTCCTGCGCATCAGCCTGGTCTCCCAGGGCTACAAAGTGCTCGAAGCCGGCACGGGCACCGAAGGCCTGGCCCAGGCTGCGCTGAACAAACCGGACTTGCTGGTGCTCGACCTCGGTCTGCCGGACATGGATGGCCAGCAGGTCCTGCGCGAATTTCGCGAGTGGTCGAAGGTGCCGGTGCTGGTGTTGTCGGTGCGCGCCAGCGAGGGGCAGAAAGTCGAGGCCCTGGACGGTGGCGCCAATGATTACGTGACCAAGCCGTTCGGTATCCAGGAATTCCTCGCCCGTATCCGAGCCCTGTTGCGCCAGGCGCCCGCCGGCCAGGCGCCGGAAGCAGCGCTGAGCATTGGCCCGCTGACGGTGGACCTGGCGTACCGCCGGGTCCTGCTCGACGGTGCCGAAGTGGCGCTGACCCGCAAGGAGTACGCGGTGCTGGCGCAACTGGCACGCCACGCCGGGCGGGTCATCACCCAGCAGCAACTGCTCAAGGACATCTGGGGCCCGACCCATGTCGAGGACAGTCACTACCTGCGGATCGTGGTGGGGCACTTGCGCCAGAAACTGGCGGACGACCCGACCCGACCACGGTTCATCCTGACCGAGGCGGGTGTGGGGTATCGGTTGTTGAGCGACGCTTGAACCGTGTCCGGTCAGCGGATACTCAATCGCGCTCACTCTCGTAGCGGTCCAGGGTGTCGCGGGCAATCTCGCGGCCCAGGGCGATCAGTTCCGGGGCCTTGTAGAACTCGAAGAAGCGGCAGACGCGCTTTGGCACGTTGATCAGGATGTCCGGTGGATAACCGGCAATCTTGTACTGCGCCAGGGAGGTTTGCATGACCTCGAAACTCTGGTTGATCAGGTCGAGCAGGGAGGCAGGGCCGACGTTGTCGATGATGAACGAGCCGGTTGCCGACTTGGGTGCCCCTTCGGTTTCGGGGGCGGCTGCGGGCTGCTGCGCTTCGGGTTCGGCACCTTCGAGCCAGGGGTTGATCTCGGCGGCTTCGCTGCGCAACGCTTCCTGCTCCAGCAGGAGCAATTGTTCTGCCTGCTTGCGGCGGAACGGCAGGTGCGAGCCGAGGGAGTTGATCAGGCTGTCGAAGCGGCTTTTGAACGCGGCGGGGCGTTGGATCACCGGCAACTGATAGTGCTTCTGGTTGGTGGAGTTGAGGTTGACCGCGATGATCAGGTCGCAGTGGCTGGAGACCACGGGGACGATCGGCAGCGGGTTGAGCAAGCCACCGTCCACCAGCATGCGATTGCCCTGCATCACCGGGGTGAACAGGCTCGGAATGGCCGCCGAGGCACGCATGGCCTGGTGCAGACAACCTTCCTGAAACCAGATTTCCTGCTGGTTGGTCAGGTCGGTAGCCACGGCCGTGTAGGGAATGCGCAGCTCTTCGATATTGATCTCACCGACGATCTTGCGGATCTGCCCGAAGACTTTTTCGCCGCGTATGGCCCCCAGGCGAAAACTCACGTCTACCAGGCGCAACACATCGAGGTAATCCAGGCTTTCGATCCAGTCACGGTATTCGTTGAGTTTGCCCGCGGCGTAGATACCACCCACCACTGCTCCCATGGAGCAACCGGCGATGCAGGAGATGTCGTAGCCTCGTCGTTCAATTTCCTCGATGACCCCGATATGGGCATAGCCCCGGGCGCCACCGGAGCCGAGCACCAGCGCGACACGCTTCTTCATGTACTTGATCCTTCGCCAAACAGGTTTTAACAATGCACCCTTTCAGGGGCGTGCTTCAATCACACAGACACAAGCAGTCGTTTTTTCGACACTGGATGACGGCGCATGGGTATTCTCGCCGACGCTATAGTTTCCAGCGATGGGCCAAGGCACTTTTACCCGCGTTGACCGTCTTACCCTGCACGATTGTATTTCTACCTTGAGGTGTCATTGATGAAAGCATGGATCTGTCTGCCATTGATTGCGTTGGTCCTGGCCGGTTGCGCGGGCAAGACGGCGTACCGCGATAGCTGCGCTAGCCAACTGGATTCCGCATGGAAAGAACTGGACCTGGCCAAGGCCGAAGGATTTGCCGGCACCGTGAGTTACTCCAAGGCCCTGTCGCTGTTGACTGGGGCCAAGACCCAGCAACAGTTCGAAGCCTTCGAAGGCTGCGCCAACAAGGCCGAGAAGGCGCGCTTCTATATCCGTGAATCCCGCGCCGGTCGATAAGCCATCCATGACCTGGCGCAATACCGGCAGCCGCTATTGCGCCTAGCGTAGACTGGTGAGGATGACTGGGTTGACTGGGGAGAACGGGATGTCTGCGTTGGTGGATCGTTTGGTGGCTCAAGTATTGGGCCTGCATGTGCGTTTGCTGGCTTGCCAGGCACGCTTGAGTGCCAACACCGACCCGGAGGCATTGCATGACTTGCGCACGACCGTGCGCCGGTTACGCAGCCTGTTGCGGCCCTTGCGTGGCTTACCCGGCGTCGAGCAACTGGAAGCGTCTGCGGCGGGCGTAGGCACCTTGACCACTCCGTTGCGTGACCGCGAAGTGTTGGCGGCCTATCTACTCGACCACGGGCAAGCCACTGCGGCCGAGCGACGCATGCGGCAGATGGCCCAAGCCTACCCGGCGGTGGCCGACAGTCCCCAGTTGGCGCAGTTATTGATGGTCCTCGATGCCTTTCCACGGTTCTTGCGCGCCTCCCAGCGCCAAGGGCTGCTCAAGCGCCTGCGTGCACGCATCGAGAAGCGCCTGGCCAAGCAGTGGCATAGCCTGGACACGACCCTGCACGATCCGGCCCATGACCGTCACCGCCTGCGCTTGTTGATCAAGCGCGTGCGCTACGCCATCGAAGCCTACCCGGAACTGGATCGTTTACCCAAGGCCGCCATGCCACGGCTCAAGGCAGCGCAGGCTGCGCTGGGCGACTGGCACGATTGCTGGCAATGGCTGGCCAGGGCCGAGCACGAATCCGATCTGTTGCCCTGCGTAGCGGTCTGGCAACAGACCATGAGCAAGGCTGAGGCGCGTGCCGATCAAGTGCTCGACAAACTCAGCGCCGCCTGCTTCAAGTCCTGAATCCAGCGCCGGTGTTTTTGTAGCCGCTGGCGCAGGCTGCGTTGGGTTGCGCCGCGCCCCCCTGCGGTATTGTCAACTCGAATGAACGTCCTGCGGCCGTTGATGGGCGGCCTATCTGTCCGGCACTTTGGCCGGAATAGGTGCTGTATAGAGCGCTTGGGCTGGTTAAGATCCTGCTGTCCTTTTCCCTGTCTTGAGGTTGCCATGCGCTTTAGCGAATTACTCGACGCCGTGCGCCGTTCCCCTGATGAGCTGGTCATTCCGGCGCAATGGGCGCAGGGTCGCGCCAGTTTTGGTGGGCTGGTCGCCGCCTTGCAGTACGAAGCCATGCGCGCCAGGGTCCCGGCAGAGCGCCCGGTGCGCTCGCTGGCGATCACCTTTGTCGGCCCGGCCGAGCCCGGTGTGCCGATCCGTTTCGAGGTCGAGGTGCTGCGCGAAGGCAAGGCGGTCAGCCAGGTACTCGGTCGAGCGGTGCAGAACGGTCAGGTGGTGACACTGGTCCAGGGCAGCTTCGGCGCCTCGCGGGCTTCCGAGGTCGAGGTGCTGGCCGCGCCAGCGCCAACGATGAAACATTGGGACGAGTGCCAGGAGCTGCCTTATATCAAGGGCGTGACGCCAGAGTTCATGCGTCACCTGGCGATGCGTTGGAGCATCGGCGGCTTGCCCTTCACCGGTAACAAGTCACGTGACATGGGCGGCTGGGTGCGTTTGCGCGACGAAGCCAATGCCGAGACGGTGAGCGAAGCGCACATCCTGGCGCTGGTGGATGCCTGGCCCCCGGCCTTGCTGCCGCACCTGAACAAGCCGGCGGCCGGCAGTACCCTGACCTGGACCATCGAGTTCGTCCAACCATTGCTGGCCCTGAGCACCCTGGACTGGTGCAAGTACCATGTGCAGATCGAACACGCCCGTGACGGCTACGGCCATGCCGCTGCCGCCTTGTGGAGCCCCGAAGGCCAATTGATTGCCCTGAGCCGCCAGACGGTGACGATCTTCGCCTGACCTCAGTGGCGGTGACGTTCGCGCCAGGCGCGCCACCAGCCGCCGCTCAAGACATAACGTGGGAAGGTCAGGAACTGCTCGACCAGCAGCCGCGAGACGGCATCCTTGCGATCAGTAAAGGGTTCGGCCGCTTGGGCTTCCAGGCTGTGACCGTGGCGCTGCAAGCCCAACGCGGCCAGCAAGCCGATGATGCCAATGGCGATATTGGCCAGGCTCAGGCTGAACACTCCGGAGACAATCAGCAAAAAGCCCAGGATGAACAGCGGCACGGCAATCAGGTGCAGCACCAGGTTGGTCGGGTGCTGGTGATTATTCGGGTACGCCCGCCATTGCCAGGCGGGAAGGTTGGGGTGACGTTTGCCCATGAAGGTACTCCTCGATCCGTGTACAACACATGATTGAAGAATAGGTCGGGTCCTGGCATGCGGCGAATCAAGGTTGGCTATCGAGGTGATAGCCGCTGCGTGATAGTGCCTAAAGCTTGAGTTGGCCGATGGCCTGGTTCAGTTCGCCGGCCAGTTTTGCCAGCTCATCGCTGGTGGTGGCCGAGTCCAGGGTCTGTGCCACAGTGTTCTCGGTGACGTCGCGGATGCTCACCACCGCTCGATTCATCTCTTCTGCCACCTGGCTTTGCTGCTGGGCGGCGACGGCTATCTGCGTGTTGCTTTCACGCATCTGCGCCACGGCGCTGGTGATTTTGGCCAGGGCACTGCCCGCCTCCTGCGCCTGCTGCACGCAGTCGTCGGCCTTGAAGGAGCTCTCCTGCATGAAGTCCACGGCATCGCGAGTGCCCGCTTGCAGGGCCGAGACCATGCGCGTGATTTCATCGGTCGAGGCCTGGACCCGCTTGGCCAGGTTGCGCACTTCGTCGGCGACCACGGCAAACCCTCGGCCCATCTCACCGGCGCGGGCCGCTTCGATGGCGGCATTGAGGGCGAGCAGGTTGGTTTGCTCGGCGATGCTGTGGATCACCCCGACCACGCCGTTGATCTTCTGGCTGTCTTCGGCCAGGCGCTGGATCATCCCGGCGGTCTGCTGCACACCGGTGGACAGCCCGGCGATGGAGTGTTGCACGCGACTGACCACCTCCTGGCCGCTGCCTGCCAGGTCGTCGGCGGTTTGCGACAGGTCCCGCGTTGCGCCGGCATGCTGGGCGATGTGGTAGACCGTGGCGGACATCTGATTGATCGCGGTGGCCGCCTGATCGGTTTCACTTTGCTGGCCGAGCATGCCCTGGCGCACGTCGCTCATGCTGTTGGCCAGGCGCGCCGCACCGACATCCAGTTGCTGCGCGGTATGGGCCACGGTATTGACCACGCGTTGGTAGCCGGCCTGCATGGCATTGAACGCACTGGCCATCTGGCCCACTTCATCGGCGCAGGACAGCGGCACACGGGCCGATAGGTCACCGGTTTTCTCGACATGCAGCATCACATCCTTGAGGGTGTTGAGCTGGCTGAGCAGAAAGCGGATCAACAATTGCGAGGCGCCGAGCATCGCCAGCATCAGGATCAACACCGCCGCTGCGTAGTTGACGAAGCGCTCGGCAAATACCTGGGTCAGGCTCGGGCCATAGGCCAGGACGGCAGTGCGTTCGCCATCGGCCCGGGACAGGACCTCGGCACCGATCAGCAGGTGGTTGCCGAACAACGGCATGGCATTGATCGAGACCCAGCCGTTGGCGTTGTTCAATTGCGGTAACGGCCGCTCGTCGAGCGTGGGCGTTTGCCCTGGCCTGAAGCTCAGCAGCACGTCGTTGGCGGGCAACGGCTGGGCAGCGGGCCAGGCTCGGAGCAATTGCGCTTGAGCGCCAGCCGCCTGCCGGGCAGCCTCGCTGCGCGCCTGTTGTTCCAGTTGCACGGCATACAGCACCAGCAGCAGGGTGGTCACGAAGGCGACGGCATTGACCGCCCAGAACTTGTATTTCAGCGAGATATTGCTAAGCCAGGCACCCATGGAGGTCTTCTCTGATAGCGGAAACAGCATTGGCAAGGTGCCATCATTGTGCCGCTATCGAGGAGGTCCGGTGTTGATGTGGGTCAAGTCGTAGTGGGGCAGGGCTCTTCAGATGCTATCGCTGGCCGGCCTTGCTCCTACGGATTGGCGGTAAATGCGACGCTCGGCAAGCCGAAAAACGCCCGGGCACAGGCAGTGCTGTGGGCCGCCAGGTCTTCCAGGCTCTCGCCCCGATGCAGGGCCACTTCGCGTAGTACTTCGGGCAAGTAGGCCGGTTCGTTGCGCCCGTTTTTCGGTTTTGGCCGCAGGCTGCGAGGCAGCAGATAGGGCGCATCGCTCTCGAGCATCAGGCGGCCGCGGGCAATCTCGCGCACCAGCGGGTGCAGATGGGTACCGCGGCGCTCGTCACAGATCCAGCCGGTAATGCCAATGTGCAAGTCCAGGTCGAGGTAACTGAACAGCGCCTTTTTTTCCCCGGTGAAGCAGTGCACCACGGCGGCCGGCAACTGGTCGCGGAAGTCGCGCAGGATCTCCAGCAGGCGCTGGCTGGCGTCCCGCTCATGGAGGAACACTGGCAACTGCAACTCGACCGCCAGGGCCAGGTGTTCTTCCAGGACCTTTTCCTGCTGTGGGCGCGGTGAGAAGTCGCGATTGAAATCCAGCCCGCATTCGCCGACTGCCCGCACGTTCGGCTCTTTCAGCAAACTGTGCAGGCGCCGCGCGCTGTCGGCATTCCAGTCGCTGGCCGAGTGTGGGTGAATACCGGCGGTACAGAACAGGCGCTCGCCGCTTTCATCCAGTTGCTGGCACAGTTCCAGGGCCTGTTCGCTGCCCTCCACGCTAGTGCCGGTCAGCACCAGTTGGCAGACTCCTGCGGCATAGGCGCGGTCCAGCACCGCCTGGTGTTTGTCGGCGAAACTGGGGTTGGTCAGGTTGACGCCGATATCGATGAGTTGCATGGTGCTACCCTGGGGATGCGGCCGGAAAGCATACCAGAGCTCAAGATTTATAAGAAAAGCCAAGAACTACAATGAGTTAACGCTGTCTTTTGATGCCGAAGGAGCACTTCGACTGATTTTATCAGGCTCGCAGCCCGCTCTTTCGCTCGTTGCCAGCGCTCCAGGCGCTCTGTTTCTGTCGACCTGCTGCGCCTCTTGTTGTGCGGCGGGACAGTATTCTTTCCGGAGAACGGATGACGCGACTCCCGGTTTTATTCCTGCTGTGCCTGTCGTTGCTCGTGCCTTTGCCGGCACTGGCGCGCTTGGCCGGGCCCGTGGAGGCCGTGCAGACGGGCAAGGTCCGCGACCTGGCGCAAATCCGCAGCAGTCGGGTGCTGCGGGTCCTGGTCAATCAGAGCCGCAACAGCTCCGCGCAAGTCCAGGGCCAGAACATCGGCATGGAATACCATCGCCTGCGTGCTTTCGAGCAATACCTCAATGGCCATGCCCGCGATGGCCAGGAAATTTCCCTGAAGATCATTCCCAAGGCCAAGGACCAATTACTCGGTGCGCTGCAACGCGGCGAAGGCGACCTGGTGGCCCCAGGCGAGCTGCTTGACGCCCAGGCAGTGCGGGCGGTCAGCGCCAGCGAGCCGATTGTCAGCAACGTGCCGTTATTGCTGGTAGGGATCAAGGGTGAGCGGCGCTACACCCGGCTTGAACAGCTGTCGGGCAAAACCCTGGCGCTGCCCACCGGCAGTGCCGCCGGGGAGGCGATCAACCAGATCAACCAGAAACTCGCGCTGCACAAGTTGCCGCCGGTGAAGATCGAATGGGTAGACCCCAGCCTCGCCGTGGAGGATGTGCTGGAAATGGTCCAGGGCGGGATTTTTCACCTGACCATTGTCGAGCAACCCATTGCCGAGCGCTGGGGCAAGATCCTGCCCAAATTGCGTTTCGACCGGCAGGTGCTGATCAGCGAGCCGGGCGAAGAGTTCTGGTTCGTGCATCGTGATGCCTCGATGCTGCGGGCCAGCATTGACCGTTTTCTCACCACCTACAAAGCCCCCTCCGACCAGGATGTGGCGTTCCTGCGGATTTATCGGCGCCTGTACCAGGTACGCAACCCGCTGGCCCGCAACGACCGGCAACGTCTGGAGAAAGTGCGCACCGTGCTGCAGAAACATGCCAGCGAACAAGGCCTGGACTGGCTGAACCTGGCGGCCCTGGCGTTCAAGGAGTCGTCGCTGGAGCCTAGCGCTCGAAGCGGCAGCGGGCCGACCGGATTGATGCAGATCACGCCCTCGGCGGCGCAGCGGGTCGGGGTCAATAACATTCAGTCCCTGGACAGCAATGTGCAGGCCGGTGCGCGATACCTGGCGCTGATCCGGCGCAAGTTTTTCGCCAGCCCCAAGCTCAATGAGCGCGAGCGCATGGCGTTCATTCTCGCCGCCTACAACATCGGCCCGGAGCGGGTCCAGGGCATGCGTGCCGAGGCGCGGCGCCGTGGGCTGAACCCTAACCAGTGGTTCTTCCAGGTCGAGCGCATTGCCATGGAGCAGGTAGGGATGGGTCCTGTCAGCTATGTTAACAGTGTGAACAAGTACTACTTGGCCTATGACCGGGAGCGGGAGGCGCTGGAGGCCCCGGGGCAAAAAGTTGTCAGTCGCAAATGATCGACTAAACTGATTGTTAAACCGCGTTTTTTGCGCTTTTAACATGAGGTTTGCCGATTAATATAGCGGCCAACCAACACACACTCACTATGGATGACAGAGCATGAGCACACTCATCAACAAGGTACTTTTCACCCGCGCCGGCTACGGCCTGACGGTCTTGCGGATCTGCGTCGGCGTGATCTTCGCCGCCCACGGTGCGCAGAAACTGTTCGGCATGTTTGGCGGCTATGGCCTTGCGGGGACCGCGCAGTACATGGAAAGCCTGGGCCTGGCACCGGGGCAGTTGATGGCGATCCTGGCTGGCGGTACCGAGTTCTTCGGCGGCCTGGCGCTGATCATCGGCTTGCTGGTGCGTCCGGCCGCCCTGGGCCTGACCTTCCTCTCGCTGGTAGCGATTTTTTCGGTGCACATCAGCAACGGCCTGTTCATGGCCAACAACGGCTACGAATTTGCCCTGGCATTGCTCGGCGGTAGCATCGCGGTCTTGTTCGAAGGTGCCGGCAAGCTGTCGGTGGATCGCGCCATCGCCGGTTGAGTGCTCTGGCTCACGACTAAGGCCCGCATACGCGGGCCTTTTTGTTGCTGCGGATTCTTGACACTGTCCCGTCAGCTTCTCTAGGATGCTGCCATGCGCCGATTTAAACAGCTACTTGCGGGGCGCCAGGTGACTCATTCAGTTGCCGATAGAAGCCTGGACCAGGCTTTGAAGTACCGCTAAAGCGCTGGTTCGGTGTTGCCTCTCACCTGCCATGCAGATTTTTGAGGCTGAGACACGACAAGATGAATGCACTGCACCCCTCTGTACGCCCCGCGCCGATCACGGCTCACCTGACCCAACGCAACCCGAAAATCCTCCTGGGCGGTAATCACCAGCCGACGCTGCTGCGTTATCTGGATGGCTGGCCGCGTCGCAACGGTGGCCCGGCAGCGTTCCTGATCCAGTTTGTCGAAGACGGTGAGTCGTTGGCGCGTTTTGCCAGTGACAGCTTTGATCTGGCCGTTATCCAGTCCCCCAGCGCCGAAGAAGCGGGTGAAATGATCAGGCAACTGACCCGTGTCGCCCGCCAGGGGCTGATCGCCCGACGCTAGCCTTCAGGGGTAGTCGATGGCCGTGATGTACACGAACTGCTCGCCGTCCGGGGTTTGTACCCGTACCTCGGCATCCAGCGCTTTACCGATCAAGGCCCGCGCCAGCGGTGAGTCGATGCTGATCAGGCCTTGCTTGAGGTCCAGTTCATCCGGGCCGACGATGCGGTAGCGCGACGTTTTGCCCTGTTCATCCTCGATGGTCACCCAGGCGCCGAAGTAGACCTTGTTCGGGTCGCTGGGCTTTTCGCTGACCACCTTGAGCGCCTCCAGGCGCTTGGTGAGAAACCTTACCCGGCTGTCGATCTCGCGCAGCATTTTTTTGCCATAGGTGTACTCGGCGTTTTCCGAGCGGTCGCCCTGGGCGGCGGCTTCGCTGACGGACTGGGTCACCTGGGGGCGGCGCACGTGCCAGAGTTCGTGGAACTCGGCACGCATCCGCGCTTCGCCCTCGGGAGTGATGAGGGCGGTGCCGGCAGGACGGGGAGGGCGATAGCGGCTCATGACAATGTCTTGTGCTGGGAAAGCATCGAGTCTATCAACCCTCGCGCAGGACTGTCAGTGGGCTGGCGTTCAATGCCCGGCGCGTACCAAAGACCCCGGCACCGCCCACCAGCAATGCACCGATCACCGGCAGCAACAGCAGCCACGGGTGGGGATGCCAAGCCAGGTCGAAGGCGTAGCGGTACAACACCAGGCTCACCAGTTCGCAACCAATGGCCGCCAGCAGGCCGCTGACCGCACCCAGCAAGCCGAACTCGATCCGCCGGGCCTTGACCAGCAGTTGCCGTTCGGCCCCCAGCGCACGCAGCAAGGCGCCTTGGCGAATGCGTTCATCGAGGGTCGCCTGCAATCCGGAAAACAGCACGGCCATACCCGCCGCCAGGACGAACAACAGCACGTACTCGACCGCCAGGGTGACCTGGCCCAGGATGCTGCGTAGCTGTGCCAACAGGGCCTCGACTTGCAAGATGGTCACCGCCGGAAAGGCGCGCGACAGGTCGATGATCTGTTGGTCGTGACCGGCGGCCAGGTAGAAACTGGTCAGGTAGGTCGCGGGCAGATCCTGCAGGGTGCCGGGCTGGAAGATCATGAAGAAGTTTGGCTGGAAGTTGTCCCAGTTGATGTCGCGCAGGCTGGTGACCCGGGCTTCGCGGTTGACCCCGCCAACGGTGAACACCATGTGGTCACCGAGCTTGAGCTTCAGGCTCTCGGCAACCTTACCCTCGACCGAGACCCCGGGGATGTCGTCGGACGGCTGGGCTGACCACCAATTGCCGGCGGTAATGCTGTTGCCCGCCGGTAGTTGCGCCGCCCAGGTCAGGCTGAGGTCGCGCTGGATCGCCCGATCACCCTGGGAGTCCTTGCTGACAATCGCCTGCACCGGCTCACCATTGATGCTTATCAGGCGTCCTGGCACCACCGGGTACAGCGGCGCGGATTGGGCGGAGAGTTCGATCAGGCGATCGGTAAATGCCTGTTTGTCGGCCGGCAGGATGTTCAGGGCGAAATAGTTTGGCGCATTTTTGGGTAGCTGGTTCTGCCAGGTGTCGAGCAACTCGCCACGCAGCAGGGCGATCAACGCCATCGACAACAGGATCAGGCCAAAAGCCAGGGACTGCCCGGCTGCCGCCAGTGGATGACGCAGCAATTGCCCCAGGCCCAGGCGCCAGGGCAGGGATGCCCGGGCCAGCAGGCGGCGCAGGCTCTTGAGCACCAGCAGCAACAAGCCGCCGAGCACCAGCGCGGCCAGTACGCCACCACCGAGCAGGGCGAAGGTCAGCACCAGGTCCAGGCTCAGGCGCCACATGATCAGGCCAAGCGCGCCCAGGGCGGCGCCATAGACCAACCAGGTGCTTGACGGGATGGGCAGCATGTCGCGTCGCAACACCCGCAGGGGTGGCACTCGGCCGAGGGCGGCGAGCGGTGGCAGGGCAAAGCCGGCCAGCGCTACCAGCCCGGTGCCGATCCCGGCAATGGCCGGTAGCAGGCCGCCGGGCGGTACGTCGGTGGGCAGCAAGTCGCCGAGCAGGGCGAACAACCCCAGTTGGGCGAACCAGCCGATGAGGGCGCCGCTGGCGCTGGCGAGCAACCCCAGCACAGTCAGTTGCAGGCTGAACAGCACCAGGGTTTCCCGACGGGACAACCCCAGGCAGCGCAACAAGGCACTGGCGTCGAAACGGCGGGTGGCAAAGCGGGTTGCCGACAGCGCCACCGCGACCCCGGACAGCAGCACCGCCACCAGGCTCGCCATGTTCAGGTAGCGTTCGGCCTTGCCCAGCGCGCCACCGATCTGTCGATTGCCGTCGCGGGCATCCTGCAGGCGCTGGTTCGCCGCCAGGCCGGGCTGGAGTTGCTCGCGGTAGGTGGCCAGGGCGGTGGCGTCGCCGCGCCAGAGTTCGCGGTAGCTGACCCGGCTGCCGGGCTGCACCACGCCGGTGGCCGTCAGGTCGGCGAGGTTGATCATCACCCGCGGCGTGAGGCTGTAGAAGTTGCCGGCGCGGTCCGGCTCATAGGTCAGGACGCGGCTCAGGCGCAGGGTCTTCATGCCGACGTCGATGTTGTCGCCGATCTTCAGGTCCAGCGCGGTCAGCAGCCGTGCCTCGACCCAGGCTTCACCCGGTTGCGGGCTGCCGCCGGCTTCTTCCGGGGCAAACGGCGCGGGCGCGCTTTTCAGCTGGCCGCGCAGCGGGTAGACCCCGTCGGCGGCCTTGATGCTCGACAGCTGGATGCCCTGGTCGGTGGCGATGACACTGGAAAACTCCACCACCTGGGCGTGTTGCAGGCCCAGGTCCTTGCCGCTCTGGATCTGCTCGGGACGGGCGGGCGAGCTGCCTTCGAGCAGCAGGTCGGCACCGAGGAATTCGGTGGCGCGCAACAGCATTGCGCCATTCAGGCGCGCGCCGAAATAGCCGATGGCGGTGCTGGCGGCCACGGCCACCAGCAAGGCGAAGAACAGCACCCGCAGTTCGCCGGCGCGGGCATCGCGCAGCAATTGACGAATGGCCAGGCTGAACAGGCGCAACAGCGGCAAACGTGCCATCAAGGCTCCAGGGGGGCGACCAACAGGCCGGCTTCAAGGCGGATCAGGCGGTGACAGCGATGGGCCAGGCGCTCATCGTGGGTGACCAGCACCAGGGTGGTGCCGCTTTCCTTGTTCAGTTCGAACAGCAGGTCGCTGATGTGCTCGCCGGTATGAGTATCGAGGTTGCCGGTGGGTTCATCGGCAAACAGCACATCGGGTTCGGCGGCAAATGCCCGGGCGATCGCCACGCGCTGCTGCTCGCCACCGGAAAGCTGGCGCGGCGAATGACTCAGGCGCTTGCCCAGGCCGACTCGGCGCAGCAGTTCGGTGGCGCGTTCGCGGGCATCCTTGCGACCATCGAGTTCCAGCGGCAGCATCACGTTTTCCAGGGCGTTGAGGCTGTCCAGCAATTGGAACGACTGGAACACGAACCCCACATGCTCGGCGCGGACGCGTGCACGCTGGTCTTCATCCAGTTGGCTCAAGGCCTGGCCGGCCAGGGTGACTTCGCCGCTGCTGGGCAGGTCGAGGCCGGCGAGCAGGCCGAGCAGGGTGGACTTGCCGGAACCGGAACTGCCGACGATGGCCAGGCTGTCGCCCTTGTTCAGTTCCAGGCTGAGTTGGTGCAGGATGGTCAGTTCACCTTCCGCGCTGGGAACCACTTTGCTAAGGTTCCGCGCAGTGAGAATGTTTGCGCCCATGGAGAGTCCGATGCGTGTGTGGTTTTTGAGTGCTGGCCTGGCCTTGATGTGCATGGCCCAGAACGCAGCGGCGGGTACTGTCCTGATCGTTGGCGATAGTATCAGCGCGGCTTTCGGCCTGGATACCCGGCAGGGGTGGGTATCGCTGCTGGAGCAGCGGCTCAAGGACGAAGGTTTCACCGCTACGGTGGTCAACGCGTCCATCAGTGGCGACACCAGTGCAGGTGGCCAGGCGCGGCTGCCAGCGCTGCTTGCAGCCCATAAGCCGGCGCTGGTGGTGCTGGAGCTGGGGGGCAATGACGGCCTGCGCGGACAGCTGCCCACGCAATTGCAACAAAATCTTGCCTCGATGATCGACCAGTCCCGGGGCAGTGGCGCCAAGGTGCTGTTGCTGGGCATGCAGTTGCCGCCTAATTATGGGGTGCGCTATACCCAGGCCTTTGCCCAGGTCTACAGCAATCTGGCGACGGAAAAAAAGGTCGCGCTGGTGCCGTTTTTTCTCGAGGGAATTGGCGGCAAGCCCGAGCTGATGCAGGCCGATGGCATTCACCCGGCCGGCGCGGCACAGGGCAAGTTGCTGGAAAATGTCTGGCCAACGCTAAAACCCCTGCTTTGATGCTTTTCTAGCGGCAGGCTTTCGGCTAATGTGGCGCCCCCCTGATCTGGAGCCCCCGATGCCGCGTCCTGCCTGGTCCCTGTTTGCCTACCAACTGATCGAGCCTGACGAGCAGTTGGATCTGTTCGCCTGCCAGGAAGTCCGGGTGCATCTGGTGACGCGTCAACTGGAGTTGGGCGGCTCGGCCGACCGTACCCTGTGCGGTACGTTGCTGCCGGCGCAACCGCGCTGGTCCAGCGTCGATCGCCGGGTATTCCAGGACCAGCGTCTGTGCTCGTTGTGCCGAGCAATCCTGGAGTCGCAGAAGCGCGGTACTTCGCCGATCTGGCCGGAGTTGCGTTTCGAGTTGTAACCTGCGGCGCGGCGACCGTCGCCCGGTTCCCCGAATCCGCAGACTGCGGTGTACAATCGCGGTTTTACCCCCTCTGTCGATCATGCAAAGGATTTTCCGGATGTTGTCGCGCTTTCCTGCCGTCGCCCGCTGCCTGTCTCTTGCCGCCCTGTGCGTGGCCGGTCCCGTTGCAGCGTTGGAGCTGCCCTTGCCGCCGCCGGGCGAAGATATCGTCGGCCAGGTGCAAGTGATCAAGGCCAAGTACGAAGATACCTTCGCCGACCTGGGCACCACCTATGACCTGGGTTATTCGGAAATGGTCGCGGCCAACCCGGGTGTCGATCCCTGGCTGCCGGGCGCGGGCACCGAGATCATCCTGCCAACGCGATTCATCCTGCCCCCGGGCCCGCGTGAAGGCATCGTGATCAACCTGGCCGAGTACCGCCTGTACTACTTCCCTAAAGGCCGCAACGTGGTCTACACCTTCCCCCTGGGGATCGGTCGGGAAGGCTGGGGTTCGCCGATTGCCCACACCAGCATCGTCGCCAAGACCCCCAACCCGACCTGGACCCCTCCCGCGTCGATCAAGGCTGAGCACGCCGCCGATGGCGACCCGTTGCCGAATGTCGTGCCGGCCGGTCCGGACAACCCGCTGGGACCTTTCAAGTTCACCCTGGGCACGCCGGGTTACCTGATCCATGGTTCGAACAAGAAGTTCGGCATCGGCATGCGCACCAGCCACGGCTGCTTCCGCATGTTCAACAACAACGTGCTGGAAATGGCCAGCATGGTGCCGGTGGGTACCTCGGTGCGCATCCTCAACGACCCGTACAAGTTCGGCATGAGCGGGGGCAAGGTCTATCTGGAGGCGCATACGCCAATCGATGACAAGGGCAACCCGTCGGTGGTCGACAAGCACACCGCAGTGATCAACGCCATGCTCAAGCGTGAGGACATCACCAGCAACATGCGCATGAACTGGGACGTGGTGCGTGACGTGGTCGCGGCCGAAGATGGCCTGCCGGTGGAAATCGCCGTGCCGGGCACGGGTACCCCGCTGGTGTCGAGCACGCCGCTAGAACTGCAGTAAGCGCTCCACAAGACCCGCCGGGACGTCAGCCCCGGCGGGTTTTTTATGGCCGGCAGAAACTGCGGGCAATAAAAAAGCCGACCCAAAAAATGGGTCGGCTTGATAACAATCCCGAAGGACTATTACTTGCGGCTAGCTTTTTCCAGCATGCGCAGAGCACGCTCGTTAGCTTCGTCAGCAGTCTGTTGTGCTTTTTGAGCAGCAGCCAGAGCTTCATCAGCTTTACGGTAAGCTTCGTCTGCACGAGCTTGGGAGCGAGCTGCTGCGTCTTCAGTAGCAGTCAGACGTGCTTCGGTTTCTTTCGATACGCTGCTGCAACCGGTAGCCAGAACTGCGGCCAGAGCCAGAGCAGAGAATTTCAGAACGTTGTTCATCGTGTTCCCCTTCAAGGACTTTCTATTAATTAGCTGTCACCCCAGAGTGAGGAAACAGCCGGCGTACATACTACCCATTACTTTTAGTAAGTAAACTGACGTAGAGCAAGAAGCAAAAAAAATTGTAGGCGCTGATTCTTTTTCGAGCAACTTTTAATCGCACTGTATAAAAAGTATGCAACCGCGAAGCCCGTCCTGAGCGCGCTGCTTGAAAGCCAGTGGCACCCTGATGGCTGTTTCGCAGTATCGCCTAAAGTCCCTTTATATAGATTCGTCTACACTTATGTTGAGGAATTGTGCGTCGTTTCACGTCACTTTTGCATGTAGGCAGTGACTTTAACTACTGGCGCACGTCTTAAGTCTCAATATCCGGCAATGTTCAGGTGATCGGCCGCTCCAGAGCGTCGGTCGAACCGCCTCGACGTGACCCGTGCCGAACCCACGCCCGCGACATCGAGACGAGCGCGCCTTGAGCATTTGTGCCTTTGGTGCCTACTATTTGATACGTGCCAGGTTGCGTGGGATCAGGACGGGTTTTTCTCGGTGTCCGACAGGCACGGGGTGGCGTAGAGGTTCCTTCGCCGGAAAAACATCGGTAAGGTAGGGGTCAGTCAAAGACCCGCGAGGAGTAGTGATGAGCGAGGCGTTGTCCATCCACCATGACCAGGCTGGTCATCAATTCGAGACCAATGTGGACGGTCATCGTGCCTACCTGACCTATATGGACCTGGGTAAGCAGACCCTGGATATCTATCGCACGTTCGTACCCAACGCGCTGCGTGGCCGTGGTATTGCCGCCGCGTTGACCGAGCAGGCGCTCGAGTACGCGGAGCAGATGGGTTACACCGTCATCCCCTCGTGCTCCTACGTGGAGCGCTACATGGAACGTCATCAGCGGCATGCCGCCAAGCTCTGATCAGGGTTACCAATAAAAACGCCGGGCTAAGCCCGGCGTTTTTGTGTGCGCTGAATGTGGGTCAGGTGCGCTCGCGTTTAGGCAGCACATCCTTGAGCTTGGCATGCATGCTGCGCAAGGTGGTTTCGGTCGCAGACCAGTCGATGCAGGCGTCGGTGATCGACACTCCGTATTGCAGGTCGGCCAGGTCTTTGGGAATCGCCTGGCAACCCCAGTTCAAATGGCTTTCGACCATCAGGCCGATGATCGACTGGTTGCCTTCCAGAATCTGGTTGGCGACGTTCTCCATCACCAGCGGTTGCAGGGCCGGATCCTTGTTGGAGTTGGCGTGGCTGCAGTCGACCATGATGTTTGGCTTGATTTTGGCCTTGTTCAGCGCCTGCTCGCACAACGCCACACTGACCGAATCGTAGTTCGGCTTGCCGTTGCCACCGCGCAGGACCACGTGACCGTAGGCATTGCCCTTGGTGGTGACGATCGATACGCCACCTTCCTGGTTGATCCCCAGGAAACGGTGTGGGCTGGAAACCGACTGCAGGGCGTTGATGGCAACGGTCAGGCCGCCGTCGGTGCCATTCTTGAAGCCAACCGCCGAGGACAGGCCGGAGGCCATTTCCCGGTGGGTCTGGGATTCGGTGGTGCGCGCGCCGATTGCCGACCAACTGATCAGGTCCTGCAGGTACTGCGGGGAGATCGGGTCAAGTGCTTCGGTCGCGGTCGGCAGGCCCATCTCGGCCAGGTCCAGCAGCAACTGGCGACCAATGTGCAGGCCATCCTGGATCTTGAAGGAGTCGTCCAGGTACGGATCGTTGATCAGGCCTTTCCAGCCGACGGTGGTACGTGGCTTCTCGAAATAGACCCGCATGACCAGATACAGGGTGTCGGACACTTCTGCGGCGAGGACCTTGAGGCGCTCGGCGTATTCGTGTGCGGCCTTGAGGTCGTGGATCGAGCAGGGCCCGATTACGACGAACAGGCGGTGGTCGGTGCCATCCAGGATATTGCGAATCACTTCGCGGCCCTTGGTCACGGTCTGCAGGGCAGCGGCGCTCAGGGGGATATCACGCTTGAGCTGGTCAGGAGTGATCAGCGTCTCGTTGGAGGCGACGTTTAGGTCATTGATCGGTAAATCAGCCATCGTGTTACTCGTCAGGTCACGGGTGCCGGCCGCCAGCGATCCCCGCGCGGCGGAGCACAGCATGATTTAAGCGCAGCGGGGAGCCGAACCTTAGCGCGTTAGGCGGTGGCTCGACAATGGGCAGACGCGGGTTTAATCCAGCGCTGGCGTGGCAAAAGCCTGGCGAACGGTTTCGTGGGAGTACTCGCCGGCATGTTGATCGACCCATTGCAGGGCCAGTGCCTGGACGCCTTGTGGTTCGCGCTGCTGGTCTTGCTGGCGGCAATAACGTTCGATCTGGCAGACCTGCTCGCCCATTCGCGCCTTGAACAGGGTCTGTTCGTCGATGAAGGCGATGCCCACCAGGTAACCACGCTTGCGCCGAAGGCACCAGGCCACGTAGCCCAGGTAGCAGACATGTTCGCTGAGGGTCGGCATGCGTACTTCCAGTGCCGTACCCTTGCGCCAGGCGCGGTGGTAATTGCAAGCCACGCCGCCGAGACTGATAGTGTGCAGCTCTTGCCGAGAAATACACTGGTGCTTGCGCAACGTTAACTCGACGGGCACATCGTCAGGATGAGGAATAAAACGCCCCATGAACGCGGACTCCAAGTGTCGGTCATTCGACAGTGTTTCCCCCAGTATAGTGGTCGAATGCGAGCTGACCGATTTCGACGCCGACCAACGGCTGTTGGCGATGAGTGGTGTCTCGCTGGTGATTTTCACCAGTGTCGGCTGCTCCAGTTGCCGTTGGGCGCGAGTCCAGTTACCCGCCCTCGGCCTCGCGGTCGATCGGCTGTGCTGGATCGACGCCGGCAACAACGGCGGAGCCGTGGCGCGTTATCAGGTCTTTCATTTGCCGGCGCTGTTTGTGGTGCGCGACGGTGAGTTTTTTGGCGCAGTCCAGGCGCGCCTCACCCGCACTGAACTGAACGCGGCGGTGGGGCTGGCGCTGAGTCGGGAACCAGAGGAATTGCCATGACAGCAACAGCAGGACAATCGCCGAGAATCGGCATTATCGGCACCGGGGCGATTGGTGGATTTTACGGCGTGATGTTGGCGCGGGCCGGATTTGACGTGCATTTTCTATTGCGCAGCGAATTTTGCGCGGTGGCCGAGCGTGGCCTGCAAGTGCACAGCGCGCCGTTCGGCGCCCTGACCTTGAACCCGGTCCAGGCCTACAACACCGCTGAAGACATGCCCCCTTGCGATTGGCTGCTGGTGGGTGCCAAGACCACCAGCAACAGCGAGCTGGCGCCGGCGATCCTCCAGGCTGCGGCGGCGGGCGCCAAGGTCCTGCTGCTGCAGAACGGCCTGGATGTCGAGGACAGCTTGCGCGAGCTGTTGCCCGACTCGCTGCACCTGCTCGGTGGCCTGTGTTTCATCTGTGTGCACCGCGCAGGCCCAGGCATCATCGAACACCAGGCGCTGGGCGCCGTGCATGTGGGTTATCACAGTGGCCCGGTGATGGCCGATGCGGCGGCACGCCAGCAGATCGTCGAGCAAGGCGCTGGGCTGTTTCGTACCGCTGGTCTCGATTCCCAGGCCATGGCCAATCTTCAGCAGGCGCGTTGGCAAAAACTGGTCTGGAATGTTCCTTACAACGGTTTGTCGGTGCTGCTCGGGGCGAGTACCAGCCCCTTGATGGCCGATCAATACAGTCGCGAACTGATCCAGGCGCTGATGGCGGAAGTGGTGCAGGGCGCACAAGCCTGTGGGCACAGCATGCCAGCGGGTTATGCCGAGCATCTGTTCAAGGTCACCGAAAAAATGCCCGATTACTGGCCGAGCATGTATCACGACTTCCTGCAGCAGCGGCCGCTGGAGTTGGCTGCGATCTACGCCCAGCCCTTGGCTTCGGCCCGGGCAGCGGGTTGCCCGATGCCGAAGATCGAAGCCCTGTATCAGGCCCTGTGTTTTATTGATGGGCGTAATCGCTGAAGTTTCAGTCCGGGGGGACACATGGCAAAAGGCATCGACGACAAACTGGTCCTGGCGATTTCCTCGCGAGCGCTGTTCGACCTCAGCGACAGCCATAAGGTGTACCTGGCCAGTGGCGTCGAGGCGTACCGGCAGTACCAGATCGAACATGAAGACGAGATCCTCGAGCCGGGCGATGCCTTCCCCCTGGTGCAGAAACTGTTGAACCTCAATGCGCACCTGGGCAAGGCTCGGGTCGAAGTGGTGCTGGTATCGCGCAACAGCGCTGACACCGGGTTACGGGTGTTCAACTCGATCCACCATTACGGCCTGGCAATTTCCCGGGCGGCGTTTGTCGGTGGCCGCAGTCCCTATCCGTACCTCAAGGCATTTGGCTGCGACCTGTTTCTCTCCACTCACGCTGAAGATGTGCGCAGCGCACTGGACGCCGGCTTTGCCGCCGCGACCATTCTGTCGGGAGGTGCCAGCCGTGCAGCCAGCGAAGAGTTGCGCATCGCCTTCGATGGCGATGCGGTGCTGTTTTCCGATGAGTCGGAGCGGGTCTATCAGGCCGGCGGTCTTGAAGCGTTCCAGACCAGTGAGCGGCAGGCCGCGCGTGAGCCGCTGCGCGGCGGTCCGTTCAAGGGCTTCCTGGCCGCACTCAATGCCTTGCAGCGCGAGTTCCCTGAAGACCAATGCCCGATCCGCACCGCCTTGGTCACGGCACGTTCGGCGCCGGCCCATGAGCGGGTGATTCGCACGCTGCGCGAGTGGGATATCCGCCTCGACGAATCACTGTTTCTCGGGGGGCTGACCAAGTCGGCATTTCTTGAGGCGTTTGCCGCCGATGTGTTTTTCGACGACCAGGCCGGCCACTGCGAACTGGCTCGCGAGGTCGTGGCCACCGGGCATGTGCCCCACGGCATCAGCAACGAACTGAAGGTTTAGGTCGCCCGTTCAGCGCCATGCACAGCACGTCGAACTGCGCGCAGCACTGCTAAGCTGAAGCAATCTCCGCCATTCAGGCACTCGAGGAGGTCACATGATTCGTTCGATGCTGTATGCCACTGACCTCGGCCTTTACGCTCCTTTTGTGATGCAACACGCACTGGCATTGGCCCGAACGTTCAAGGCCGAGTTGTATGTAGTGCACGCGGTTGAACCGATGGGGTTGTTCGCTGAATCGGTGTTGCAGAGCTACCTCGACGAACAGGCGCTGAACGAGTTTCACAGCCAGGGCCTGAGTACGGTAATGGCCAATATCGAACAGCGGGTGCTCGACAGTTTTCGCGAGGAGTTGGGGGAGGGGCAGCAGGACCTGGAGCTGATTCAGTCGGTCAGGGTGTTCCAGGGCGATCCGTCGCAGGTGATTCTCGAACAGGCTCAGAAACTCTCGGTGGATTTGTTGATCCTAGGGAGTCACAGCCATGGCAGCGGTGGGGAAACCCCTTTGGGGCGCACAGCCGCACGGGTGTTGCAGTTGTCGCAAGTGCCGGTTTACCTGGTGCCCCTGTCACAGCGCCGGCGGCACGGGGATATTTGAGGCGAGAATGCTGGCCTTTTGATGAAAAAGTTCTAGATTTATTCTTCAAACCATTAATATAGTTATATACCGTCGCTGATGCCCGTGGCGTCTATCTGCTTTGAGGGATTCATATGAAGCTTCAACAATTGCGCTACATCTGGGAAGTGGCGCACCACGACCTCAACGTTTCGGCTACTGCCCAAAGCCTGTACACCTCGCAGCCGGGCATCAGCAAGCAGATCCGCCTGCTGGAGGACGAGTTGGGCGTCGAGGTTTTTGCACGCAGCGGCAAACACCTGACCCGCGTCACTCCGGCCGGTGAGCGCATCATCACCACCGCCGGCGAAATCCTGCGCAAGGTCGAGAGCATCAAGCAGATCGCCCAGGAGTTCTCCAACGAGAAGAAAGGCACCCTGTCGATTGCCACCACACACACCCAGGCACGTTATGCATTGCCGCCGGTGATCAGCAATTTTATCAAGCAATACCCCGACGTTGCCCTGCACATGCATCAGGGGTCGCCGATGCAGATCGCCGAAATGGCCGCCGATGGTACCGTGGATTTCGCGATTGCCACCGAGGCCCTGGAGTTGTTCGGCGACCTGGTAATGATGCCGTGCTACCGCTGGAACCGTTGTGTGGTAGTACCCCAGGGTCACCCGCTGACCAAGCTGCCGAAGCTGACCCTCGAAGCCCTGGCCGAATACCCGATCGTGACCTACGTCTTCGGTTTTACCGGCCGTTCGAAGCTCGACGAAGCCTTCAGCCACCGCGGCTTGACGCCGAAAGTGGTGTTCACCGCCGCTGACGCCGACGTGATCAAGACCTATGTGCGCCTCGGCCTGGGCGTCGGGATCGTAGCCAAGATGGCGGTCGATACCAAGCTCGATAATGACCTGGTAGTACTCGATGCCAGCGAGCTGTTCGAGTCCAGCGTGACCAAGATCGGTTTCCGTCGCGGTACTTTCCTGCGTGGCTTCATGTGCGACTTCATCGAGAAGTTCGCTCCACACCTGACCCGCGAAGTCATGGCCAAGGCCATCCAGTGCCACAACAAGCAGGAACTCGAAGAACTGTTCGACGGCGTTGAACTACCGGTTCACTGAGTCCCTCAGACGACCTCGGTGACAGTGAACTGTTGCCGAGTGCCCGCCACCACGATCTCCACCTCATCGCCCTCCAATTTGCCCAAGAGGCTGTTGCCCAGTGGCGAGCGCGGGGTGATGACGGTAATCAACTGTCCCACCAGATAGACCTTCAATCCCGCCGCATCCGGCGCCAGGAACAGCCATTGCTGGCGCCCCTGGTCGTCTTCCAGGCCCAGCAGGCTGCCGATCTGGATGCCCCGCTGCGCGTCATACGCAGCCACGGGCATGTTCTGGCACCGCGTCAGCGCCTGGCGAATTTCCTCGACGCGCTTGGCCTGGCCGGCCGCCAGGTAAGAGGCTTCGAGCCCCAGGGTGTCGTACTTGTTCTCGGCGATGTTTTCTTCGTGGGTTGCGGTTTCGTAGGCGGTTTGCGCCGCTCGCTGGGCGACGTCGAAATCGACCGCCAGCTTTTCCAGAAGCAACTGGTGTACGTTCTGTTTATTCATGATCAATTGCAGAACTGCAGCACGTTGCTGCGGCTTTTGTCGCTGGGGATAGTGCGGTCTTGTTGCAACCAGAACTGGCAGGTGGGGTTGGTCTGATTGCGCGGGTCATTGCGCGCTTGCTCCAGGACTTCCTGCCGCGCCTGTTGGTTGAGGATGGACTTGTACTGCTCAAACATCTGGTTGTCCGCTGCTGGTTGTGCCGCCACCGGCGCGGCTTGGGTGGCCGGGCGCACCACGTCCGCCAGCGGCGCCAACTGTGTAGCAGGCAAAAGCCTGGACAGCAGCCAGGCGGTCAGGGCAATGGCGACGAACCCCAGCCACAGGCCCAGGGCGATGCAGCCGATCAATTGCAGCGGGTTGAGAGTGATCGACACTGTGCGGCGAGCGGATGGACGGTACGGCATCGTTGCCTCCTGGCGGGGGAAATGGGCAAGCGTGGATTGTCGCATGAAGATTAATCGCCGTCGGCCCTTCTGCGCGCAACGATTTATGCGGACAATCAAAGTCTTTGCCCCACGGAGCCCGGCATGAAAGTCGACTGGGATATTTTCTGTACGGTCGTCGACAACTACGGCGACATCGGCGTGACCTGGCGCCTGGCCCGCCAACTGGTGGCTGAGCATCCCTGCGCGGTGCGCTTGTGGGTCGACGACCTGCGGGCATTCGAGCGCCTGTGTCCGGAGCTTGATGTCAATGCGCGCCAGCAATGGCAGCAGGGCGTGGACGTGCGTCACTGGTCGGCGGACTGGCAAGCGACGGACGCTGCCGATGTGGTGGTTGCGGCCTTCGCCTGTCAGTTGCCGCATGCCTACATGGAGGCGATGGCAGCCCGCGAGCACACTCCGCTGTGGCTGAACCTCGACTATTTGAGTGCCGAAGACTGGATCGTTGGCTGCCACGGCCTGCCCTCGGTGAAGTTCCAGCATGTGCAGAAATACTTTTTTTTCCCCGGGTTCCAGCCGGGCACGGGCGGTCTGCTGCGCGAACGCGAGTTGCTGGCACGGCGCGAGCAGTTTCAAGCCAACCCGGTTGCGCAGCGTGAGTTCCTGCAAGGCCTGGGGGTAGAGCGCGCCGCGGGAGCGCGCCTGATATCCCTGTTTGCCTACGAGAATGCCGGGCTGGCCGATTGGCTGGACGTGATGGCGAACGCTGCACAGGCCACCCATCTGCTGGTGCCGCAGGGGCGAGTCCTCGGGGATGTGGCACGCTGGCTGGGGCAACCGGGACTGGCAGTCGGCGCCGTGCAGCAACGGGGAGCCCTGACCGTGCAGGTGTTGCCGTTTGTGCGCCAGGACCAGTACGACCTGCTGCTGTGGTGCTGCGATTTCAACGCGGTGCGTGGCGAGGACTCGTTCGTCCGTGCGCAATGGGCCGCTCGTCCGATGCTGTGGCATATCTACCAGCAGGAGGAAGAGGCCCACCTGGATAAGCTCGAAGCCTTTTTGAGCCTCTACACCAAAGCCCTGTCGCCGGCTGCACGCGCGGCGCTAGAGGGGTTGTGGCGGGCCTGGAATAACGGCGAGGGCATGGCCCCGGCCTGGATCAGCGCCGAGGCGCACTGGCCGGAGCTGCAAAATCACGCCCGCTCATGGTGTCTGGAACAGTCGTTGCAGGCCGATCTTGCCTCAGCGCTGGTGCAGTTTTACCTAAATTGGATATGATACGCGGCCTAGATTTTTGTAAATCCCATCCAAATTCGGATATTCGCAATGAAAACTGGTAAAGAACTGAAACCCGGTACGGTGATCCGTCTCGAAAACGACCCTTGGCTGGTTCAGAAAGCTGAATTCACCAAGTCCGGTCGTAACAGCGCGATCATGAAGACCAAGCTGAAAAACCTGCTGACCGGTTACAAGACCGAGATCGTTTACAGCGCCGACGACAAACTGGACGACGTGATCCTCGACCGCAAAGAAGCGACCCTGTCCTTCATCAGCGGCGACACCTACACGTTCATGGACACCACTGACTACACCATGTACGAGCTGAACGCCGAAGACATCGAAAGCGTTCTGCCATTCGTTGAAGAAGGCATGACCGACGTCTGCGAAGCCGTGTTCTTCGAAGACCGTCTGGTATCCGTAGAGCTGCCGACCACTATCGTGCGTCAGGTTGACTACACCGAAGGTTCCGCTCGCGGTGACACTTCCGGCAAGGTGATGAAGCCTGCCAAACTGAAGAACGGTACCGAGCTGTCGGTTGCTGACTTCATCGAAATCGGCGACATGATCGAGATCGATACCCGCGAAGGCGGTTCTTACAAAGGCCGTGCTAAATAAGCGCAGTCCTTGTAGGCAAAAAACCCGACCTTGTGTCGGGTTTTTTTTGCGCGCCTGGAAAGTGCCGGGCACTCAGACGGTGACGTGCAAGCGTACATCGGCATTGCCACGGGTGGCATTGGCGTAAGGGCAAACCAGATGCGCGGCGGGCGAGTGCTTGATGCGCCAGATAATTCTCCGTTAGAGCCGGCTGAAGTCGCGCTGCAGGGCCAGGTCCCATGGCGGGATTGGGCTGAAGCGGCTCTTGAGGTATTCCAGCAACAGCCGTGTGCGGGAACTGGCCTGCTGCTCCAGGCGCAGGGCATAGATGCCGGTGTTCTCCGGCTTGGGCAAGCCCGCGTCGCAAAACAACGGTAGCAACTCGCCGCGCAGCAGGTATTCGCTGCACAACCAGGTCGGCAGGTGCGCGATACCCAGGCCGGCGAGGGCGCCGTAGAGCAGCGCTTCGGCATTGTTGGCGCTCAGGCGGATGCGTTGCGGGCGATGCAAGTGCTGTTGGCCGTTGTGCTCGAAGCGCCAGGCGAAGGGCGGCGCCAGGCCATCCCAATCGAGGCCGTCATGAGTGCTCAACTCCTCGGGCCGCTGGGGTACGCCGCGCCGCTTGAGGTACGCGGGGCTGGCGCAGGCAATGCGCACCATGCTCGCCAGGGGTGTGGCCACCATGCGGGTGTCGGCCATTTGCCCGGCGCGCAGCACCAGGTCGACCTTGCCCAGGTTCAAGCCCTGCATGTCGACGAAGCTGTCGATCAAATGCAATTGCACGTCGAGCCCCGGATAGACCTGTAGAAAGTCGGCAATCACCGGTGCCAGATGGCGTCGACCGAAGGCCGCAGGCGCATCGACCCGAATCAGGCCCTCCGGCGCGTTGCTCAGGGAAGCGGCTTCGGCCCGGGCCAGGCGTAATTCACTGACTATCCGTCGGGCTCGTTCGGCAAACGCCAACCCCGCGGGCGTGGCGCGAACGGCATGGGTGGTGCGCACGAACAGCTGGCTGCCCAAGGCATGCTCCAGGCTGTCGATACGCCTGGCGACGGCCGAGGGGGTCAGTGGATGGCGGCGGGCGGCCGCGGAAAAACTGCCGGTTTCCACTACGTCGAGGAATAACCCCAGTTGGTCGGTGAGCGCGTTGGGATTCATCAGGATCAGCCTATGCGGATTTGGCACAGCCATTGTGCGTTGCTGTGCGTTTCCCCGCTAGAAGCTACTGCGTAGGATGCACAGCCTGGTGTGCGGAGAAATGAATTGTGATTGAGTTGGCGATGTATCTGGTACTGGGCGCTGCCCTGGGGACTGTCGGTGGATTGTTCGGAATCGGCGGCGGATTGATCGCGATCCCGGTGCTGGGCGTATTGTTCGGCCTGGATCAGCAGATTGCCCAGGGCACGGCGCTGGTGATGGTGGTGCCCAATGTGATGCTGGCGCTGTGGCGTTACCACCAGCGCAATCGCATCGAATTGCGGCACGCCCTGCCGCTTGCGTCGATGGGGTTCTGTTTCGCCTGGCTTGGCTCGATCTGGGCGGTGGGGATTGATGCCCAGGTCATGCGCATCGGTTTTGTGGGCTTTCTGGTGGCGCTGTCGAGCTACAACCTGCTGCGTATGTTCATGGCAACCGCCAAGCCCAGCGTGCAGATGCGCTATCCATGGCCCTGGCTAGGCGTCCTGGGAGCAGCCTCGGGGGCCATGGGCGGGTTGTTCGGTGTGGGCGGGGCCGTGGTGGCGACGCCGGTGCTCACCAGTCTGTTCGGCACCACTCAAGTGGTGGCCCAGGGCCTGTCGCTGGCGCTGGCCTTGCCCAGCACCGGCGTGACCCTGGTTACCTATGCGCTGCATCAGCAGGTGAACTGGAGCATTGCGCTGCCCATGGCGGCGGGCGGGCTGTTGAGCATCAGTTGGGGAGTGAAGATCGCCCACGCCATGCCGGAGCGCTTGCTGCGCGGGTTGTTCTGCGCCTTCCTGGTGCTGTGTGCGGTGATGCTCGCCTTTAAAGTTTGAAGCCTTCGACAATGTGCTCGGCCAGACACTCGGTGATGGGCGAGGGGTTATGCAGGTTGCGCAGCAGCATGATGCTGGCCTCGGGCAACTGCGGCAGACCTTCCGCCTCGCCGAGGATGCGCATGTCCTGGGTGATCAGGCTTTCCAGTTGGGCGGTTACGGCCAGCCCGGCACTGACCACCGCCATGATCGCCGACAGACTTGAGCTGTTATAGGCGATGCGGTACTCGCGTTCGCTGGCGTCCAGCGCGTTACAGGCCCAGCGCCGGCAAAAACAGTCACTGTTGAACATTGCCAGCGGCAGCGGCACTTGCTCGTTGGGGTTGAAGCACAGCGCCTGGGCCCAGACAAAACGTTCCTTGCGCAGCAGTTGGCCGATCTCGTTGCCAGGTTCGCGGGTGACGATCGACAGGTCCAGGTCCTGGCGTTGCAGCAACTGCTCGGAGGAGTCGCAATGCACTTCGATCTGGATCAACGGATAGGCCTGGGCGAAGCGCGACAGGATGCCCGGCAGGAAGCGCATGACATAGTCGTCGGGCGTGCCGATCTTGACCATGCCGACCATGTGCGGTTCTCGCAGGGTGTTGAACACTTCACTGTGCAGCTTGAGGATCCGCCGGGCGTAACCCAGCAACACCTGACCCTCGGCAGTCAGCTTCACCTGGCGGCCGTCGCGCTGGAACAGTTGGCGTTGCAGCACGTCCTCTTCTAGACGCTTCATCTGCATGCTAACCGCCGATTGCGTGCGGTTGACCAACTCGCCAGCGCGGGTGAAACCGCCCTGGTCGGCAATGGCGACGAACGTGCGCAGGACTTCGGTATCAATGCTGGGGTAGGCGCTCAACTCATCAATCTCCGAGATGTGTTGCATAAGAAACATTCGTTGGATTGATCTTAGTCCTGGCGCGAGACTTGAGCCATCCACAACGGAGGGCAAGACGATGAAAGGTCAAAAAGGTTATGTGCAGTTAAACCATTTCTCACTCCATGGCTTCTCCCATCATCTACTGGAAAAACTCGTGCGCTGGTTTCAGTTGCATCGTGAGCGCTCAGTGCTGGCCAGCCTCAGCGATGACGCGCTGAAAGACATTGGTCTGAGTCGGGCCGACATCCAGCAGGAAACGCAGCGGCATTTCTGGGAAGACCCCATGGGCAAGGGCAAGTAAGCGGCCAGGTCGATTGAAATCTTCTGTCACTCCCCCGTGGTCCGGTGCAAACGCCCGGGCCATGGGGCTGTATCGAGCTGGAAACAGGTGGTCACCGACATTCACTGGTTGGTTTACCGAACCGGTAGCAGACTTCGACCTCACTTTTTGGGAGCACTGTCATGGAACGACGGCACACGGTAGTGAGGGTAGGGCGCGGCGCCATGGAAGCAACGCTGGACAGGTCGGTCCAGCATCTGTACCGGGCGCTCGCTCAGTTGGGGCGTTGGCGCCAGTTGAGTAGGGACCGTGCCGAGCTGGCACGGATGAGCGATGACCGGTTGCGGGACATCGGCCTGAGTCGGGCGGATGTGGTCAGGGAGTCATCGCGCCCGTTCTGGGATGATCCGCTGAAGCGTTGAGCCTGCCATTGGCGTTTGGTGAGCCTGGTATTAAGGTGGCGGAAACCTTCACCAAGGATGGTTGCATGACCGGCTCCCTGTGTTTTTCCCTCAAGCAAGCCAGGCGCCTGGCACTGACGGCCCAAGGTTTCTCTGGGCGTCAGTCGCCAGCACCGGTCAAGTCGAGCCAGCTCAATCGGTTGATCGAGCGTCTGGGTGTGCTGCAGATCGATTCGGTCAACGCGCTGGTGCGCTCGCATTATCTGCCCTTGTTCTCGCGCCTTGGAGACTACTCCTCCGGGCTACTTGATCAGGCCGCCTGGGCTCAAGGGCGGCGGCGCACCTTGTTCGAATACTGGGGGCATGAGGCCTCATTGTTGCCGTTGTCGATGTATCCGTTGCTGCGCTGGCGGATGCAACGGGCCGCGCAAGGCGAGGGCATCTATCAGCAATTGGCGCGTTTCGGGCGGGAACAGCAGGACACCATCCGCCGGGTCCTGGCCTCGGTCGAGGAGCTCGGTGCGTTGGGGGCTGGGAGTTTGTCGACACGCCAGGAGCGAGCAGGGCCCTGGTGGGACTGGAGTGCGGAAAAACACGCGTTGGAGTGGTTGTTCGCTGCCGGAGAGGTCACGGTGGCGGGGCGGCGCGGTTTTGAGCGGCTCTACGATCTGCCGGAACGGGTGATTCCCGCGTCCGTGCTCAGTGTTGCTCTGCCAAGCGAGGCAGATGCGCAACGAGGACTGCTCCTGCACGCCGCCGCTGCACTGGGTGTGGCGACTGAGACGGACTTGCGCGACTATTTTCGCCTGGAGCTGGCGCAGTGTCGCAGCGCGTTGGCGGAACTGGTGGAGGATGGCGCGTTGCAGGCCTGCGAAGTGCAGGGCTGGAAGCAACGGGCGTACTGTTTGCCCGAGCCGAAAGTCCCACGCCGGGTCAGTGCCAGTGCCTTGCTCTCGCCCTTTGATTCGTTGATCTGGGAACGCGGCCGGACCGAGCGCCTGTTCGACTTCCGATACCGCCTGGAAATCTATACGCCACCCGCCAAGCGGGTGTATGGCTATTACGTGTTGCCGTTTCTGCACCACGAGCGGATCGCTGCGCGGGTCGATCTGCGGGCTGAGCGGGCGTTGGGGCGGCTGGCGGTGCACGCGGTGCACGAAGAGCAACCGGGTCTCGATGAGGCGGGCATGCAGGCGTTGGCGGACAATTTGCGCAAGATGGCCAACTGGTTGGGCCTGGCGCAGATTCAACTCAATTGCCCCCGCGCCAGTGCGGCGCGGTTGCGGGTGGCGTTGGCCGGGGGGTAGCCCGCCTTAGCGGCGAACCTGCTTCAGGGTTTCAGCGATCAGGAACGCCAGCTCCAGCGACTGATCGGCATTCATCCGTGGATCGCAGTGGGTATGGTAGCGGTCCGACAAGCCGTCCTCGGTGATCGGACGTGCGCCGCCAATGCACTCGGTGACGTTCTGACCGGTCATCTCGATGTGAATACCGCCAGCGTAAGTGCCTTCGGCCTGGTGAACCTGGAAGAACTGCTTCACCTCACCGAGGATCTGCGCGAAATCCCGGGTCTTGTAGCCGCTGCTGGCCTTGATGGTATTGCCGTGCATCGGGTCGCTGCTCCAGAGCACCTTTTTGCCTTCACGTTCCACGGCACGAATCAGCTGCGGCAGGTGATCGCCGACCTTGTTCGCGCCCATGCGGGCAATCAGGTTCAGGCGGCCTGGGTCGTTGTTCGGGTTGAGCACGTCGATCAGACGAATCAGCTCATCGGTGTTCATGGTCGGGCCGACCTTGACCCCGATCGGGTTGTTGACCCCGCGCAGGAACTCGACGTGAGCGCCGTCGAGCTGGCGAGTGCGGTCGCCGATCCACAACATGTGGGCGGAGCAGTCGTAATAGTCGTTGGTCAGGCTGTCGCGCCGCACGAAAGCTTCTTCGTAATTGAGCAGCAGGGCTTCGTGGGCGGTGAAGAAGCTGGTCTCGCGCAATTGCGGTGACGAGTCCATACCGCAGGCGCGCATGAAGGCCAGGGTTTCATCGATACGGTTGGCCAGGTGGCTGTACTTTTCCGCCAGCGCCGAGTTGGCGATGAAGTCCAGGTTCCACTTGTGCACTTGGTGCAGGTCGGCAAAACCGCCCTGGGCGAAGGCGCGCAACAGGTTCAGGGTGGCTGTGGACTGATGGTAGGACTGCAGCAGGCGGTCCGGGTCCGGCACCCGGCTTTTTTCGTCGAAGCCGATGCCGTTGACGATGTCACCCCGATAGGCCGGCAGGGTCACGCCATCGATGGTTTCGTCGTTGGCCGAGCGCGGCTTGGCGAACTGCCCTGCCATCCGGCCGACCTTGACCACTGGGCAGCCGGCGGCAAAGGTCATGACGATGGCCATTTGCAGCAGCACTTTGAAGGTGTCGCGAATCTTCGCCGCCGAAAACTCGGCAAAGCTCTCCGCGCAATCGCCGCCTTGCAGCAGAAACGCACGCCCTTCGGTGACCTCGGCAAACTGACGGCGCAACTCCCGGGCCTCACCGGCAAACACCAGGGGCGGATAACTGGCCAGGCTTTGCTCGACGGCATGCAGGTGCGCCGCGTCCGGGTAGTGGGGTTGTTGCTGGATCGGCAAGGCGCGCCAGCTGTCAGGGCTCCAGGGTTGGCTCATCACGGTCTCTAGTGTTTACGCACGGGACCTCATGTTATCAGCAATTAGTACGTGACCTGCTGGCGATGCTTGGCCGACAATCGCGCCTTTGCCGCCTAACGCGGAACGAATGATAACGTTGTCCGGGGACTGGCCGGGCAACGACCAGGAGACGAAATGACTGAGGAGCGCGTCGAGCATCTGCTCGCCGAAGTGCACGATGAGTTCGGCATGATCCGGGTGCTGGAAGTGGCGGATTACCGCTTCCTCGAATTTGGCGACGCCATCGAGCAGAGCTGCGTGTTCACCGCCGACCCGAGCTGGCTGGAGTATGACTACACTCGCGCCATGCTGATTGGCGCGCTGTGCCACGAGCAGCCGGACAGCGCGCTGTTCCTTGGGCTGGGTGCCGGTACCTTGACCCAGGCCTGCCTGAAGTTCCTGCCGCTGGAAGACGTAGAAGCCATTGAACTGCGCCCGGACGTACCGCGCCTGGCCATCGAGTACCTGGGCCTGGACGATGACCCGCGTCTGTACATCCGTATCGGCGATGCGCTCGATCTGCTGGAAACCGCCGAGCCTGCGGATTTGATCTTCGTCGACCTCTACACCGATGTCGGACCAGGTGTCGGGCATCTGGCGTGGAATTTCCTGGAGAACTGCCAGAAACGCCTGAATCCGGGCGGTTGGCTGGTGATCAACCAATGGGCGACCGATGATGGCAAGCCATTGGGGGCGGCGCTGCTGCGCGGGCTTTATCACCGCCACTACTGGGAGCTGCCGGTGAAGGAGGGCAATGTGATCCTGATCGTGCCGGCAGAGCTCGACCAGGAGCTGGACATGCACGGGTTGAGCGCCCGCGCCGAAGCCCTGGCCCCGCGCCTGGGTTACTCGTTGCAGAACCTGATCAAGGCCATTCGCCCAGCCACCTGATGGAGCGCCAGGGGGTTAACATCCTTTGAATATGGCCGGGCGTTTCTCGATCAGCGACCTCACGCCTTCCTTGGCGTCCTCGCTGTTCAACAGCTCCTTGGCCAACGCCGGCAAACTCGCTGCCGCGGCGGCTTCACCCTCGAGGTGGGCCTGGCGCGCCGACTGTAATGTCGCCTGAACCCCCAGCGGTGCCTGCCGGGCGATGCGTTCAGCCAGTTCAATGGCGCGTGGCAACAGGTCCTCGCTGGCCATGACCTCCTGCACCAGTCCCAGGCGCAACGCTTCGTGGGCGTCGAACTCGTCACCGGTCAACAACCAGCGCATGGCATTGCCCCAGCCCGACAGTCGAGGCAGGCGCAAGGTGGCGCCGCCGAAGGGAAAGATCCCGCGCTGGACCTCCATCTGTGCAAAGCGGGTGTTGCTGGCGCACAGGTTGATGTCCGCCGCCAGCATCAACTCGATACCGATGGTCAGGCAATACCCGTGGGCGGCTACAATCACCGGCTTGCTGACCCTGGGTCCGACGAATACTCCCCACGGATCGCAGCCGCCAGTCGGAACCTGCCAACCCTTGGCCAGTGCGCCGCTGGCACTCACCAGATCGAGGCCGGCGGTAAAGTGCTCGCCATGGGCAAACACCACGGCAACCCGGGCCTCTGAGTCGGCCTCGAACTCGCCATAGGCCAGGCTCAAGGCGTTCAGCAGATCGAGGTCGAATGCGTTGCGCTTGGCGACCCGATCCAGCCCGATCAACAGCACATGCCCCTGTCGTTCTCGGCTGACACGACTCTTATCCGGTTGATTCATGGAGTAAATCCTCGGAGGGAAAGGAGGCATCGGACCAAAGGTCCCGGCCCGCAAGATGAACCGTTTAAGCGCCATGACCAGCAGGGCCGGGCCTTTGAAAAATAGACTGTCGCGCGAATATCCGCAAAAGCTGTGACAGTCCTGCGTTCACAGGCTTTTTTCGATAAAAAAAGCTCCCTTTTTCAGCTAATTCCGGTATAGTGCGCGCCGGCCTTTAGCCGGGCCGCGTTTAGGTAGAGCAATTCCCCGAAGTCAGCTTCGGCTGCACGTCCGCACTGCGGACTCTTCCTTGACGATTCTTTTCATTCATTCGTTTTCGCAAATCCCCGCCGACAAAGCTGCCAGGGCGACTCTTGAGTCTCAACACGGCACGCGCAGCTTTGGAGCATGGGTCTTTGCGGATGCACTTAGAGGCAGACCCATGACCCAGGAAACCGGCGGCTTCGCCGCTTTTAATCTTAATCCGAATATTCTGGCAGCCGTCATCGCGACCGGCTACGAAGAGCCTTCGGCTATTCAGCAGCAATCGATCCCGATCATCATGGCCGGCCAAGACATGATTGGCCAGGCGCAAACCGGTACCGGTAAAACCGCCGCGTTCGCCCTGCCTATCCTGCACTGCATCGATCCTGCCAAGCGCGAGCCGCAAGCCCTGATCCTGGCGCCAACCCGAGAGTTGGCGCTGCAAGTTGCAACTGCTTTTGAAACCTACGCCAAGCAAATGCCAGGCGTAACTGTTGTGGCTGTCTACGGCGGCGCGCCGATGGGCCCACAATTGAAAGCAATCCGTAATGGCGCACAGATTGTTGTCGCCACCCCGGGCCGTCTGTGCGACCACCTGCGTCGCGACGAGAAAGTCCTGTCGACCGTGAACCACCTGGTTCTCGACGAAGCTGACGAAATGCTCAAGCTGGGCTTCATGGATGACCTGGAAGTTATCTTCAAGGCATTGCCAGCTACCCGTCAGACCGTATTGTTCTCGGCTACCTTGCCGCAGTCGATCCGTGCCATTGCCGAACGCCACCTGCGCGATCCGCAACACGTGAAGATCCAGACCAAGACCCAGACCGTTACCGCGATCGAACAGGCTCACCTGTTGGTTCACGCTGACCAGAAGACCTCGGCTGTATTGAGCCTGCTGGAAGTGGAAGATTTCGACGCCCTGATCATGTTCGTGCGCACCAAGCAAGCGACCCTGGACCTGGCCAGCGCCCTGGAAGCCAAAGGCTACAAAGCCGCTGCGCTGAACGGCGACATTGCCCAGAACCAACGTGAGCGCGTGATCGACTCCCTCAAGGATGGCCGTCTGGACATCGTTGTGGCGACCGACGTTGCTGCTCGTGGCCTGGACGTTCCGCGCATCACTCACGTGTTCAACGTTGACATGCCGTACGATCCGGAATCCTACGTTCACCGTATCGGCCGTACCGGCCGTGCGGGTCGCGAAGGTCGTGCACTGCTGCTGGTGACTCCTCGTGAGCGCCGCATGCTGCAAGTGATCGAGCGTGTAACCGGGCAGAAAGTTGCTGAAGTTCGCCTGCCGGACGCCCAGGCAGTTCTCGATGCGCGCATCAAGAAACTGACCAACAGCCTGGCGCCGCTGGTTGCCGATGCCGAATCGACCCACGGTGATCTGCTTGATCGCCTGACCGCCGATATCGGTTGCAGCCCACGTGCCCTGGCCGCAGCCCTGCTGCGCAAGGCCACCAACGGTCAAGCGCTGACCCTGGCCGCGATCGAGAAGGAGCGTCCACTGGTGCCGAACAATGCACCACGTGGCGACCGTCCAGAGCGTACTGGTGATCGTCCGGACCGTGGTGATCGTGAGCGTCGTGCACCGATCCCGCTGGCCGAAGGTCGTGCTCGTTGCCGTACCGCGCTGGGTGCGCGTGACGGTATCGCTGCCAAGAACCTGTTGGGCGCCATCCTTAACGAGGGTGGCCTGGCTCGCGAAGCAATCGGTCGCATCCAGGTGCGTGACAGCTTCTCGCTGGTAGAGCTGCCGGAAGATGGTCTGGAGAAACTGCTGACCAAGCTGAAGGATACTCGTGTTGCCGGTAAGCAGCTGAAACTGCGTCGCTACCGCGAAGATTGATCCGCCCTTGGGCTGATTGATCTACGATAAAAAATCCCCGACTGGTTCGGGGATTTTTTTTGCCTGCTGTTTGCTTTCCAGGTTCAGTGGTCAGCCAAAACGATAGATGTCCATGCCCAGCGCGCCCAGGGTAAAACCTGTGTGCGCCACGCTGAACTCGCCGCCGGCACCGCGGGCAAAATACAGCGGCAACAAGTGCTCGTCACTCGGGTGACTGCGCACCGCGTTGGGCGCCTGTTGGCGGTAATCATGCAGCGCCGCTTCATCGTCGGCCGCCAGCTTGTCGATCATCCAGTCACGGAACTCGCGGGCCCAGGGTTCGATGCTCTCCGGGCCGGCATGCCAGTCCAACTCTCGCAGGTTGTGGGTGATGCTGCCGGAGCCGATCAACAGCACGCCTTGTTGGCGCAGGCTGGCCAGCGCATGGCCGATCCGGGTCTGCAGTGCCGGGCCGGCGTGGCTTGGCAGTGACACCTGCACCACGGGGATGTCGGCCTGCGGATACATCAGCGACAACGGCACCCAGACCCCATGATCGAACGGGCGTTGCCCGTCCAGTTGTGCCGGCAGGCCGTCAGTCTTGAGCAGTTCGGCGACCTGTGCCGCCAACTCTGGCTGGCCGGGTGCGGGGTATTGCACGGCGAAGAGGGCGGCAGGAAAGCCACCAAAGTCGTGCCAGGTTTCTGGCTGGGTGCCGCTACTGACCCGCAGGTCCCGACTTTCCCAGTGCGCGGAGACAATCACGATGGCCTTGGGGGTTGGCAGCTCGCTGGCCAGGCGCGCCAGTGCCGGCCCGCTGGCGCCTGGTTCCAGTGCCAGCATCGGTGAGCCGTGGGAGATAAACAGGCTGGGGAACATGGAGGAGGTCCTGAGCGGTAAGATGACTGCATCTTCAGTCAGATCATTGATCTAAATCTAATATAAGTTTTAGAGCTTATTGATCGAATTTTCAGGGTGATTTATGCAGCCGGAGTTTTGGCACAAGAAGTGGGCTTCGAACCAGATCGGTTTTCACCTGCCGCAAGTCAATCCGTATTTGCAGCGGCACTGGCCGGAGCTGGCGATCCCTGCGCGGGCACGTGTGCTAGTCCCGTTGTGTGGCAAGAGCCTGGACCTGCTGTGGCTGGCGGGGCAGGGGCACCAGGTGCTCGGGATCGAACTTTCGCAAACGGCTGTCGAAGACTTTTTCAGCGAGCAGCAGTTAGCGCCAGAGGTAAGTGATGCGGGCGCGTTCAAGGTCTATCGTGCCGGGGCCATTGAGCTGTGGTGCGGTGATTTTTTTTCGCTGACGGCACGCGATGTGGCTGATTGTGCTGCGCTGTACGATCGCGCGGCACTGATCGCCTTGCCGCCACCAATGCGCGAGCGTTATGGCGCGCATCTGCAGCAGATCTTGCCGGCCGAGTTGCGGGGGTTGCTGATTACTCTGGATTACGATCAGGCGCAGTTGCCAGGACCACCGTTTGCTGTGGAGGATGATGAGGTGCGGCGGTCTTGGGGATGCTTCTGGCGCCTGCACATGCTGCAGGAGCAGGATGTGCTGGGTGAGAGCTGGAAGTTCCTGCGGGCCGGGGTGACACGGCTTGTGGAGCGGGTGTACCGGATTTCCCCCCGTTAGTCCGCAGTTGCCTATGCCTGTCTCATCGCGCGTAGGCAGCAACTCCCCACTCAAGACAAACAAAAAAGGCCCGCATCGCTGCGGGCCTTTTTTGTTGTTACGCCAGACGGATCAACCGCGACGACGCAGTGCGTCGATACGCTCTTCCAGCGGCGGGTGGCTCATGAACATGCGAGCGAACCCTTGCTTGAGGCCACCGTTGATGCCGAAGGCATTCAGGGTGTCCGGCATGTGCACCGGCAGGCCTTGCTCCGAGCGCAGGCGCTGCAGGGCGCCGATCATGGCACTGGTACCGGCCAGGCGGGCACCGGCTTCGTCCGCACGGAACTCACGTTTGCGCGAGAACCACATGACGATCGAGCTGGCCAGGAAGCCCAGGACCAATTCAGCGAAGATGGTCGCGATGTAGTAGGCGATGCCTTGGCCTTCTTCGTTCTTGAAGATCACCTTGTCGACAAAGTTGCCGATGATCCGCGCAAAGAACATCACGAAGGTGTTCACCACGCCCTGGACCAGCGCCAGAGTGACCATGTCACCGTTGGCCACGTGGCCGATCTCGTGGGCCAGGACCGCTTTTACTTCGTCCGGCGAGAAACGTTCGAGCAAGCCCTGGCTGACTGCGACCAGTGCATCGTTCTTGTTCCAACCGGTGGCAAACGCGTTGGCCTCGTAAGCCGGGAAAATACCGACTTCGGGCATCTTGATCCCGGCTTCGCGGGACAGTTGCTCAACGGTTTGCAGCAACCATTGTTCATGGCGAGTGCGCGGCTGGCTGATGATTTGGGTGCTGGTGCTCATCTTCGCCATCCACTTGGAGATGAACAGCGAGAACAGGGAACCGGCGAAACCAAAGACCGCACAGAAAATCAGCAGCTGATTGAGGTTGAGATCAACCCCGTTGGCCGCCATGAACCCGTTGAAGCCGAAAAGGCTCAGGGTGATGCTGGCAATCAGCACGACCGCCAGGTTAGTGGCCAAAAACAGCAGGATGCGCATCATGGTTGTAGAAATCTCCTCATGCTAAAGATGTAGCTTACTGCGGGGTATATAAGGTGCTGCACCGGGCTATTCAACCGGGTGACTATTTCAAACTGTGTCCTACAGCCAGATTCCACTAGGTTGCAGGACATTTCTGGTATTGCTTCAAGCAATATTGGGCCAGTTTTTTCCTGCGCAATGCCCGTGATTGTTGGCTTGCAGCCACAAGCGAGCGAGCGCCAGCACACAAGGGGCAGAGAGTAGTCGAAAGGCGGGGGGATATGTTGCTGAATCAATCACCGAGGACGGGTTGCTACCCGCCTCGGCGACAGGTCATTTACTGGCGATAGGATTTCAGGAAGTTACCGATCCGGCCGATGGCCATGTCCAGGTCGTCGAGGCGGGGCAGGGTCACGACACGGAAATGGTCGGGCCACGGCCAGTTGAATGCCGTGCCTTGCACCACCAGCAGTTTTTCCGAGAGCAACAGGTCGAGCACGAATTTTTCGTCATTGTGGATCGGGCAGATTTTCGGATCGATCCGCGGGAAGGCGTACAGCGCGCCCATCGGCTTCACGCAACTGACTCCGGGAATGTCATTGAGCAGTTCCCAGGTGCGGTTGCGTTGTTCCAGCAACCGGCCCTGTGGCAGCACCAGGTCGTTGATGCTCTGGTAGCCACCCAGTGCCGTCTGGATAGCATGCTGGCTCGGCACGTTGGCACACAGGCGCATGTTGGCCAGCATGTCGATGCCTTCGATGTAGCTCTGGGCGTGTTGCTTGGGCCCGGAGATGGCGATCCAGCCGGAACGGAAACCCGCCACCCGGTAGGACTTGGACAGACCGTTGAAGGTCAGGCACAGCAGGTCCGGGGCCAGTGAGGCGGTGCAGATATGCACAGCATCGTCGTAGAGGATCTTGTCGTAGATCTCGTCGGAGAACACCACCAGGTTGTGCTGGCGCGCCAGTTCGAGCATGCCCAGCAGGACTTCGCGCGAGTACACCGCGCCGGTCGGGTTGTTCGGGTTGATGATCACCAGGGCTTTGGTGTTGGGGGTGATCTTGGCCTTGATGTCTGCCAGGTCAGGGAACCAGTCGGCTTGTTCGTCGCACAGGTAATGCACCGGGTTGCCGCCGGCCAGGCTTACCGCAGCCGTCCACAGCGGGTAATCGGGCGCCGGCACCAGCACTTCGTCGCCGTTGTTGAGCAAGGCCTGCATCGACATCACGATCAGCTCGGAAACGCCGTTGCCCAGGTAGATGTCCTCGATACCGACACCTTCGACCTGCTTCTGCTGGTAGTACTGCATGACGGCCTTGCGTGCGCTGAACAGGCCTTTGGAGTCGCTGTAGCCCTGGGCGGTCGGCAGGTTGCGGATGACGTCCTGGAGGATTTCATCAGGCGCTTCGAAACCAAAGGGCGCCGGGTTGCCGATGTTCAGCTTGAGGATGCGATGGCCTTCCTCTTCCAGGCGTTTGGCGTGCTTGAGCACCGGGCCGCGAATGTCATAACAGACGTTGGCGAGCTTGTTCGATTTGCTGACCTGCATGGCGATGTGTTCCCGAAAATGAACGATCCAGACGTTGTATGAACTACCGTACTGGGAATCCTGCGTTCTCACACGAGCCCGGCGCCTCGGAGCGGTGCACCAAAATCCGTTTGAATGCGTGTAACGCGGCTGCCAGACTGGCGTTTGACGAGGCGCAATCATACGTGCCGCCCGATCCGTGGAAAAGGTACAGATCGGGCTTTTTCAGTTGCTGAGGTAGGACAATGGAAAAGATCCAGAAAACCCTGGAAGAATGGCGGGCCATGCTCGATCCAGAGCAGTACAACGTGTGCCGTCTCAAGGGCACCGAGCGACCGTTCTCGGGCAAGTACAACGCGACGAAGACCGCGGGTGTCTATCATTGCATCTGCTGCAACGAGCCGCTGTTCGACTCCCGGGCAAAGTTCGATTCCGGCTGCGGCTGGCCAAGTTTCTACGAGCCGATCGGCGCGAGCGCCATGGTTGAGATCCGCGATGTCAGCCACGGCATGATCCGCACCGAAGTGGTCTGCGCCAAATGTGAGGCGCACCTGGGGCATGTGTTCCCGGATGGTCCGCCGCCTACCGGCCTGCGTTACTGCATCAACTCCGTGTGCCTGGACCTGGTGCCGCGCGACTGAGGCAGGTGCTGGCTGGCTGGCGAAGGTCTGGTGCAGGCAGCCAATCCCGTTAGCCAGCCGGTGCTCCCGGTCGGTTTTTCGGCCAATTAAGTTGCGCACAATTCAATTGCTCGCTATGTTTATTGTATCTACCTATTATTCGGAGCCCGTCCCATGACCGACAACCTGCTCGACATCCCGTGTACCACGATCAAAGGGGAACAAAAGACCCTTGCCGATTACGCCGGCAAGGCGGTGCTGGTGGTCAACACAGCCAGCAAATGTGGCTTTACCCCGCAGTACAAGGGACTGGAAGCGTTGTGGCAGACCTACAAGGATCAAGGCTTGGTGGTGCTCGGTTTTCCCTGCAATCAGTTCGGCAAGCAGGAGCCGGGCAACGAGGGGGCAATCTCTGAGTTCTGCGAATTGAATTTCGGTGTCAGCTTTCCGCTGTTCAAAAAGATCGACGTCAATGGCAGCGACGCCCATCCGCTGTTTGTCCAGTTGAAGAAGCGCGCCCCCGGCGTGTTGGGGTCCCAGGGCATCAAATGGAACTTCACCAAATTCCTGATCGGTCAGGACGGCAAGCTGGTCAAGCGTTTTGCCCCCGCGACCAAGCCGCAAGACCTGACGCGCGAGATTGAAGCACTGCTCAAATGAATGATCTGTCCGTTGATTCTCTGGCACTGGATGACCAGCTCTGTTTCAAGCTGTACGCGGCCTCCAGGGCGGTGATCCGGGGCTACAAGCCCTTGCTCGAGCCCCTGGGCCTGACCTATCCGCAGTACCTGGTGATGCTGGTGTTATGGGAGTGGCAGCAGCAGCCGCCCGAGCAACCCACGGTCAAGGCCTTGGGCGAACGCCTGGCGCTGGATTCCGGAACCCTGACGCCCTTGCTCAAGCGCCTGCAGCAGATGCAGTTCGTCCAGCGCCAGCGCTCGGCCCGGGACGAGCGCGAAGTGCACCTGAGCTTGTCGCCAGCCGGTGTTGCCCTGCGTGAACAGGTGGGGCCGCTGAAGTCCAGATTATTGTGCGACAGCGGCTTCGACCTGCAGCAACTGACGCAATTGCGCGCGGGCCTCGATCAGTTGCTGGAGCAGATCAAGGGGCTTTCCTGAGCGGTATCCACAGGTCCAGCAGCGCGGCCAGTTCTTCGCGGCGAAAGGGCTTGGCCAGGTAATCGTTCATCCCGGCCGCGCGACAGCGCTCCCGTTCCTCGGGCATGGCATTGGCGGTCAAGGCGACGATCGGCAGGTCCGGCCAACGACCGCTGCGCCGGATGTGCCGGCTGGCTTCATAACCGTCCATGACCGGCATGTTGCAGTCCATCAGCACCAGGTCAAAGTGGCCGAGTTCCAGTTGGTCGAGCGCCTCGGCGCCGTGGGACACCACAATCACGTCGCTGCCCAGTTTGCTCAGCATGCCTTTGGCCACCAGCTGATTGACCGGGTTGTCTTCCACCAACAGGATTCGCCCCCGGCGTGGAGGTGACGGCGAGTGATCGGGCGTTGGGCTATCCCCAACGTTTTCCATGTTCAAGGCGCGACGCAAGGTCTGGTACAGCGCATTGCGCGCCAGTGGACGGGCCTGTTGCTGCAGAGGAGCAAGGGCGGCGCTTTCTTCGCTGGGCATGAAGTTGCCGTAGGCGGTCACCAGCAAGATCGGTGCGGCGAACCTCGAGCGCAATTCGAACAGGCAGGGTGGGCAGTCAGTAATCAGTACATCGGGGTCCAGGTCGTGCAGTGAGTCATCGAGGCTGCGCTGTTGGTAATCCAGGCCCCATCCGGGCAACAGGCTGCGCAACAGCTCGGCCAGGCCACTGCTGGCCGACGTGATGGCCACGACCTTGCCGTGCAGGCGAGCCGGCGGTGTGGCGCGAGTGTGCGCTGGCAGTGGCAGGTCGGCGCAGAACTGGCTGCCAAAACCCGACTCCGAACTGATGCTCAGTCGGCCCTGCATGGCGTTGCACAGGTTGAAGGTCAGGGCCAGCCCCAGCCCGGTGCCGCCGAACTGACGGGTAATGCCGGCGCCAGCCTGGGTAAAGGGTTGGAAGATCTTGACCTGGGCATCCTGGGCGATGCCGATACCGGTGTCGCAGACTTCGATCCTGACGCCATCCTCCCGTGTACAGAGGCGCACATCGACCCGGCCGAAACGAGTGAATTTGAGGGCGTTGGATAGCAGGTTACTGACGATTTGCCGAACCCGTGTCGGGTCGCCAATCACCTGGGCGGGAAACTGCGGATCGATCAGGCAGGTCAGCTCGACGCTGGGTGCAGCGTTCTGCGAGAGCAGGTTGGCAGTGTCTTCGATCAATGAGCCGAGGTCGAAGGGAATGTGTTCGAGTTCCAGTTGGCCGGCATCGAATTTCGACAGGTCGAGAATATCGTTGAGCAGTTCTACCAGCACTTTGCCGGAGTCGTGGGCAATCGCCAGTTGCTGGCGCTGCTCGGCATTCAACGGGCTGTCGAGGGACAAGGCGATCATGCCCAGCAGGCCGTTGAGGGGCGTGCGGATTTCATGGCTCATGTTGGCCAGGAACACCGAGCGCGCCTGCGCCATGTCCAAGGCTGTCTGGCGCGCGATCTGCAGTTCCTCGTTGGAGGCCGTCAGGCGCCGATTGATCGCTTTCAGCTCGGCGGTGCGCGACGAAACGATGGACTCCAGCTGCCCGAGGTAGTCAGTCAGGCGATTTTCGGCGGCGCGCCGCTGCTGGATTTCCGTGGTCATGCTTTCGAACTGCTGGTTGGCCACCCTGACCAGCACCCCGATTTCATCGTTCTGATGGTGCACCGGGCATTCCAACGGTGGTTGCTCGGCGATGCGCGGGTCACGCTCGCTCAGCTCGCGAATGACCCGTACCAGCGGCTTGGTCAGCATCACATAAAATAATGCCAGGAGAATGCCGCTGAGGATCAGGCTGCGGGCGAAACCGTTGAGCAGGGTGACTTCGGCCCGACGCAAGAAACGGCTGCCGAAGGCGTAGGTATCGACTTCCAGTGCCAGTGTGCCGAGGGATTCATCGGGCAGGTGTTCGAGGAACAACCGCTCCTTGAACTGGCGATCGGCACCAAACAGGAAGTCGCTGATCACTCGGTAGGTACTGGCCGAAGGGGCGCGTTTGACATTGGCCAGCACGGTATTGTTATTGTCGGTCAGTTGCGCGCCTATCACCGCAGGTGAGCGCAACAGGCCAAGCGTCAACTCCTGGGCCAGTTCGGCGTCGATGTTGTAGGCGATCCGGGAGGCGGGACTGTGGCTGATTTCCAGCAGCGACAATATTTCCCGGTTGATGGAAGCATCTTCGCTGGCATAATCGATGCCTATCTGCAGCAGACTCAGCAGCATACCCAGGACAAAACCGACCAGCACGGTGAGCTTGGCTTGCTTGTAGGACAGGCGGTTGGTGAACTTGATATCCATTGGGTGCGCAGCCACTTTCGTTTCCCTTCTGGGCCAAGCATAGCTGATCGTTACCGGGTTTTGCCGACGCGTGCAGCGCTCTGGCTCGCGACCCGGGACGGTGTCTGGCGCCAGGAACGGGTTGGTCTGCCCATCATTACTGTGAACTGCCTTGAGGAGAAGACGTGGACTCTCGATTGAATGCCTTTCTTGAACGCGCTGATGCGGTTCTGGCTCGTATCGAGCCGCTGCTGCCAGCGCCACGCAGTGCCATCGACTGGACACAATGCCTGGCTGCCCGCTGGCAGCGTGAGGGACGCAGCGGTTTTCTGCTGCCACTTGAGGTCAGCCTGGATATGCGCCTGAGCGACCTGATCGGGGTCGACAAGCAATTGGAACAGTTGGGCCGCAATACGCGCCAGTTCCTCGATGGCATGCCTGCCAACCATGCCCTGCTCTGGGGCTCGCGAGGGACGGGCAAGTCTTCGCTGGTGCGCGCGCTGTTGGCCGAGCATGCCAAGGGCGGGCTGCGCTTGATCGAGATCGAGCGAGATCACCTGGCGGACCTGCCGCGGGTGGTCGAGCAGGTTGCCAAGCTGCCGCAACGCTTCGTGCTGTTTTGTGACGACCTGTCCTTCGAGGCGGGCGAGGGCGATTACCGAGTACTCAAGAGTGTGCTCGACGGCTCGCTGGAGCAGGCCCCGGACAATGTCCTGTTGTATGCCACCTCCAACCGGCGTCACCTGGTGCCGGAAAAGGAGAGCGATAACGAGAACTGGAAAAGGGTCGACGGTGAGCTGCACCCCAGTGAGGCGGTGGAGGACAAGATCGCGCTGTCGGATCGTTTTGGCCTGTGGCTGTCGTTCTACCCGTTTACCCAGGAGCACTTCCTCAACGTGGTCGAACACTGGGTCGGCGAGTTGGCCACCAAGGCCGGCCTGGCCTGGCAACGGGATGAAGAGCTGGAAATCCTCGCGGTGCGCTGGGCTACTGGCCGTGGTAACCGCAACGGGCGATGCGCCTATCAGTTCGCCCGCTATTGGGTCGGGCTCAAACTGTTGGAGCAGCAGGCATGATTGATTTGCAAAACAGCGGCGCAGGCCTGGAGGGTTATGGCCTGCTGTGCGCACAGCTGGAGTCGTTGCTGGCCGATGAGCGAGATTTTATTGCCAATGCCGCGCAGTTCTCGGCGTTCCTGTTCAATCAACTCGATGACCTGAACTGGGCCGGCTTCTACCTGAATCGCAATGAAGAGTTGGTGCTCGGGCCGTTCCAGGGCCAGATAGCCTGCGTGCGGATCCCCTTTGGTCGCGGTGTTTGTGGCGCTGCAGCGGCCACGCTGACCACCCAGCGCGTGGAGGATGTGCATGCGTTCGCCGGGCATATTGCCTGTGACAGCGCTTCGAACAGTGAGTTGGTGGTGCCACTGGTCAAGGACGGTCGACTGATCGGCGTGCTGGACCTGGATAGCCCGTCACTGGCGCGCTTCAGCGTCGCTGACCAGGCCGGTATCGAGCAACTGGCCGCGATCTTCCTGCGCCTGACCGACTGCTGATCAGCTAACCAGGCCTGCTTTGGCGAGCAGGCTTTGTCGGTCCACGGCATCGATTTGTACCGGGTCGAGGTATCTGTCGGCGTACTGCTGATAGATCTGTTCCTCGATAAACAGGGCAAACAGCTGCGGGTCGATATGGGCATCACGGCACATGAACGCCATGATGCCGAGAGCCTCACTGAGGGTCTTGGCCTTCTTGTAGGGGCGGTCTGCGGCAGTCAGCGCTTCGAAAATATCGGCAATCGCCATCATCCGCGCCGGCAGGCTCATCTGTTCCCGTGTGAGTCGTCTCGGATAGCCGGTGCCGTCCATTTTTTCGTGATGCCCGGCGGCAATTTCCATGACGTTGCTTAAGTGCCCGGGGAAGGGCAGGTGGCTGAGCATCAGGATCGTCTGCACCATGTGATGGTTGATGATGTAGCGCTCCTCGCAGGTCAGCGTGCCGCGGGTGATGCTCAGGTTGTACAGCTCGCCACGGTTGTATTTGTGCGGCGGAACGTCGAGTTTGAAGCCCCAGGGATTGTCCGCGGGCATTAGCTCGGCACTGTTGCGTTCGAACAGGTGTTCGGGCTTATCCGCCAGCAGCGGCTCGCTGACCGGCAGCACGGGAGTCGGGGTGCGAGCCTGGCGGCGGTTCTCCTCCCAGGACAGCCCCAGCCGGTCATCCAGCGTGCGGGTCCAGGTGCGTTGGGCAATGTTGTGCAGCCGTTGCAGGTCGCCTTCGACCATGGCCTCGCCCCCCAGGTTACTGCGGGCGACAAAGGCAAAGTCGTCGTCGAGGGCGGCGAGGCTGGCGTCGCGCGTTACAGCCAGTGTCTGCCCGTCGCCACCTTGGGCGAGCCCTTGCCAGTAGTCGATCCAGGCATCGCGCTTGAGTACTTCGAAGCGGGTGCGGATTTCATGCAGGCGGTCGGTGAGGGTCTCAAGCTTGGTGGCTTTGTCGACCACGTATTCAGGTGTGGTGACTTTTCCACAGTCGTGCAACCAGGCGGCAATGTGCAGCGCTTCCCATTCATCGTCGGTGGGGTTGTAGCGTTCGAATTCCGGGGCCCGGCTGGCGGCGGCGGCCTGGGCGAGCATCAGGGTCAGGGCGGGTACCCGTTGGCAGTGGCCGCCGGTATAGGGGCTCTTGGCATCGATCGCTCCTGCCAACAACTGAATGAAGGCGTCCAGCAGCTGTTTTTGCTTGTGCTGCAGGCGCTGGCTTTCGATGCTCACGGCCGCAGCGCCGGAGACCGCCTGGATAAAGGCGATCCGGTCAGGGCGCAGCTTTTCGAGGTCCGCTTGCGCACCGCTGTCGGCCAGCAACAGGATCAGCACGCCGACGGTTTCGTTATGGCGATTGTGCAGGCGAATGCCGATCAGGTGCACGCTGGGGCACTGCAGCGCCAGCATTACACTTTGCAGATCGCCTGCCTGCTCGAATCCCAGAGTCGTCACCAGGGCGTTCTGGCTCGCCAGTGGGTGCAGCCAGGCAGGGGCCTGCGTGTCGTCAGGATCATGACTCTTGACGTTGAATGCCGAAAGGTCGCGTGATTCACCCTCGATGAACAAGCCATGGGGCTGGAGGCGGTTGCCTTCATTTTCCCGCAGGTATATCAGTCCCGCCTGGGCCTGGCCTATCTTCACGGTTTCCGCCAGGACTCGAAGCAGCAGCGGCTCGAAGCGGGTTTCCGCCGATAGGCTGTCGGTGATTTCAAAGAAGCTGGCCAGGGTCGCTTTCATGCGCGCCATGGAGACGCTGAGTTGGTCGACTTCCAGCACCGGCGAGCGGCGTGCAACCGGGTAGTTGAAATCAAAACTGCGAATCGCGTCGGCTTCCTGCACCAGAGCCCGTAATGGCTTGACCAGGATACGGGAGGTCAGCCAGCCCAGTGGCACACACAGTAACAAGATGGCCAGGGTCAGTAGGGCGCCCTGCCAGCGCATTCGATAGGCATCGACCAGCAACTCCTCTTCGGGAACCATCACTGCCAGGTTCAGTCCCCGCGGGCCACCTTCCTGGATGCTGCTGCGAGCAAAGATCCATTGGCGGTTGCCGACCTCCAGGCGATTGCCACTGGCCGGGTGCATAAACAGGGCTGCCAGGGCCGGGCTCAAGTCCTTGACCTTGGCCAGGTGGGCCTTTTGATCATCGATGATCAGCTTGCGGCTGTCGGGGTAGGCGACGGCATTGCCGTCGCCATCGAACAGCACGACTTCGGTGCCGGGTGTTACCTGGTGCTTGGCCAGGGTGGCGGACAGCTGGGCCAGGGTCAGGTCGGCGCCCACCACGGCATTGGGGCCGCTGTGGCGGGCGAGCGTCGTGCCGATGTTGTGGGTCGAAAAGAAGATGTAGGGTTCAGTGGTGATCTGTTCTTCGCTGCTGTTGGCCCGGTCGAACCAGGCCCGGGTGCGAGGGTCATAGGCCTCCTGCGGATTATCCAGGCGCCCGATCTGGTTCAGTGTCGCGTCATAGAACAGTGATTGTGAGCGGGTTTGCCCGGTGAGGATGTCACGATCGATGCTCCAGACCTGAAAGGCGGCTGCATCAGGCGCCTGCAGGGTTTTTTTCAGGGCATCGCTGCGTAATGGGCGGACCATGAAAAAATCGCCATCGGCATAACCGACGTACAGCGATGCCAGCTCGTTATTGTCCCTCAGGGATTGGCTGAAGGGTTTGAGCAGGGGCAGCCGGTGCGCCAGGTCCGTTCCCTGGATCGCGGCGCTTTCTGCCAACAGGCTGAGCAATCGTCGAATGGGCTGGTAGGTGGATTGCAGGTCCCTGCGCACGTCCTGGTCTATGCGTTCGAACAGCTTCTCACTGCTGGAGAGGATGATCTCGGTGGTTTGTCGATAATTGAAAATACCCAGCACAACGCCCGTGAACAGCAGCAACAGGGTGAACATCACGCTGATATGCACGTGCAGCGGCAATCGGCGTTTGTCCGGGCGCGGTGGGCTGGGCATTGCAGGCTCTCCATAGTCGATACGCACGGCTCAGCCAACAAGCATAGTTAATGGCACAACGGTCTGCTGTGAATCCTTGAGGCTGTCCGAGCGCCAGGGCCAGCAGGGTTCAAACTGTGGCCCGGGAGATGTCAGGTCGAAGATTGAGCAATCTCTCGTTGCAGTGCCTGCTCCAGTTCCAGCATGGCCTGCTGTATCGCCTCGGTGCAGGTCGCCAGCCTGGCCTCGGTGAACGCTTCGTGGCACATCCGCTCAAGTGCCTCACAGCTGTCCATCAGTCTGGTGGCCTGGACGATGCGGGCCGCGCCTTTGATTTTGTGGGCGATATCGATGAATCCCTCGCGCCCGCTGGCCGGCGACAAGTCGAGCAGTTCTTGGTGATCGAGGCGGTTGCTGTTGAGCAACTCGGTGAGCAGGCGCTGCACCAGTAAGGGGTCGCCACCGGTCAGTGCTTGCAGGCTCTGCAGGCTGAAGGCCGGTTCCTCGGTGAGAGGACGCAGGGTCTCCAGGCATTGGCTGAGTGTCGCCAGGCTGATGGGCTTGAACAGGCAATCGTTCATTCCCGCCTGGCGACATCGAGGTTTTTCCTCTGGCTGGGCGTTGGCAGTAAAGCCGAGCACCGTACACGGTGGGCGTTGTTCATCGTGTTCGATCCTGCGGATGGCCCGCGCCAGTTCGTAGCCATTCATCACCGGCATGTTGCAGTCGGCGATCACCAGGTCGAAATGACCCTCTTGCCAGGCCGCCAATCCTTGCGCACCGTCGTTCGCCGTGACCCAACGATGCCCCAGGAACCCCAGTTGCTGGCTCATCAGCAGCCGATTTGCCGGATGATCGTCGACCACCAGCACGTTCAAGCAGGTCTGGCCAGGTGCGACCAGCGCCGGCAGTGGCTCCTGCACGGTGGTGCCTGGCAACGGCGTCATGGGCAGGTCAACCCGGACCTCGGTGCCGACTCCCGGTTGGCTGCTCAGTTGCAGGTCGCCGCCCATCATTTCGCACAGGCTGCGGCAGATCACCAGACCCAGGCCGGCTCCGCTCCTGGCCATTTGGCCGGTGTTCTGCGCCTGGGCGAAGGGCTCGAACAACTGGCGTTGGTCGTCTGCACTGATGCCGACCCCCGTATCGATGATGTGCATGACCATCTGCTGCTGGTCGGCGCCCTCGACCGTCAACAACCGGACCTTGATGGTGACTTTTCCCTGCTCAGTAAACTTGATGGCATTGCTGATCAGGTTGGACAGAATCTGTTTCAGGCGCAGAGGGTCGGTCAGCACATCCGGCTGCGCTGCTGCGTCGGGAAAGTCGAGGCTCAGCGTCAGTTTCTTCTGCCGCGCGAGTCCGTCAAAGACCCGTATCACCGCTTCCAGGGTGACGCCGAGATTGACCCGTTCGGGCGCCAGGCTCAGGCGGCCGGATTCGATTCGGGCAATGTCGAGAATGTCACCGATGAGCTCCAGCAGGTCCTTGGCCGAGTTATAGGCCACTTCAATGGCGGGACGATCCTGCAGGCTATGTTCATCGCGTTCGAGGGTCAGTTCGAGCATACCGATCACGGCGTTCATCGGCGTACGGATTTCATGGCTCATGGTGGCCAGGAAGGTGCTCTTGGCGCGGTTTGCTTCATCGGCGCGCTCTTTGGCGGACCTGAGATCATCAAACAGCTGGCGTCTGTCGCTGATGTCGATCCAGCCGCCGATAATTCCCTGGACCTCTCCCGTGGAATCCCGATAGGGCAGGATCCAGTGATAGATCGTCAGTTTTGTGCTGCCGATGTGCAGGGTGCGATCGAGCAGCATCGGCACGCCCTCGGCCATCACTCGCTGATAGTCCGCCTGGTATTCCCCGGCTTCAAAGGCGTTGCTCATGGAGCCTTGCATGACGGTTTTGCCGATCACCTCCTCGCGTTTGGCGCAGAAGGTTTCCAGATAGCTGTCATTGCAACTTTTCAGCACCCCCTGGCGGTCGCGCACGTAGATGGGGTGGGGCGTGCCATTGACCAGCGTGTGCATGAACTCGAGCTGGTCATTGAGGGCGCGCTCAACCTTTTGCCGCTGTTTGATCTGGCGACGCATGTGGGCGTTCCAGGCCAGGAGCATGAGCAGTACCAGGCTGCTGCCGATCACCAGTTGGTATAGCTGGCGCTGGTAGTTGCGCCAGGTGCCACTGGCCGGACCCATGTAGCCACGCCAGCGGCTGTTGATGATCCCCAGTTCGTCCGGGGCGATACTCAGCAGGGCCTTGTCGAGGATAGTACTCAACTCAATCGCACCACGGGCGGTGGCCAGGGAAACTGCGGCTTGCTGTGTGCCGACCGTTGCGCTGATCTGTAGTTGGTCCTCGAACAACTGCGCGGCGATGAAGTAGTTGGCGATGATCAGGGATTCAACCGCGCCCTGGACCTGGCCCTTGGCAAGCAACTCCACGGCGCTGAAGGCGTCCTGCGTTTGCACCAGGTGGATACCCGGGTGTTTGCGTTGCAGGTAATCACGCAATGGATTGTTTTCGGTGATTGCCAGGCTCTTGCCACGCAGTTGCTCGAGATCCGTCGGGCTGCCGGGGCTCTTGCTGCTCAGCAGTACATAGGAGCTTTCCAGGTAGGGGCGGGTGAAGCTCAGGCGTGTCTCGCGCTCGACACTGGGGGCAATGGCGGCAATCAGGTCGACGCGGTCCTCCTCAATCAGGTTGAGCATGGCGCGTTCGCTTGGGCTGCGATGAAGCTCGAAACGCAATCCGGTGCGCAACCTGATGAGCTCCAGCAGGTCGGCGGTGATCCCCCGCAGGTTGCCATCGGAATCAAAGAAGGTCAGCGGTGCAAAACCATCGTTGACGGCCACTCGCACCACTGGATGTTGCGCCAGCCAGCGTTCTTCACGATTGCTCAACTGCAGTTTGCGGTCAGTCAGCAGGATGTCACTGCCGGCGCTCCAGCGTTTGGCGATGTCTTCTCGCTCACGGGCCGGCACCCTTGCCAGGACCGTGTTGATGAGGTTCAACAACTCCTGGTTGTCCTGCTTGACGGCAAAGCTGAAACCATAGGCCTCGTGTTTACCGAAGTTGGCCATCCTGACGTTTTTCAGATAGCCCTTGTTGATCGTGAAGTGAGTGGAAATTGTATCGCCCAGAAACACGTCAGCCTGATCGAAGGCCACGGCATTGATCGCATTCTGAAAGGACGGGTAGGGTGTAATGATGGCGTTGGGGTACAGGGCCGTTACCTCTTCCAGAGGCAGGTAGTGGTAGACCATGCTCAAGCGCATGCCGGCCAGGCCCTCGGTCAGCGAGCGGGTTTCGGTCTCCCGGGTGACCAGGACCGGTTGGTCTATGGCGTAGGGGATCGACAGCGCGATGTTCGATTTCCTGGCTTCATAGCCGTTGGCCGTGCCCAGCAGGTCTACATCGCCGTTTTCCAGTGCCTGGATGGCGGCTTCTCGGGAAGGGTAGCGCCGGATCTGGATAGGCAGGCCCAGGGTGTTGCCGATGATACCCGCGTAATCTGCGGTGAATCCTTCATAGTCCTGGCCCCGGATTGTCAGGTCGAATGGTGGATAGTCGGGTGCCGAAGTCCCCAGGACCAGTCCGGGTCGGTCTTGTACCCACTGGCGCTGTGATAGATCCAACTCAACGTCCATGGGTTTGGTCGTCGAGCGACTGAGCAGTGAGTAATTACCGATTTCTGGGTCTGCCATGCAGGCAGAGGCACTCAGGCAAAGTCCGACACTTAAATACAACAAATAGTCCTTTAAAGAACTGGGCATCCTGTCTCTCACACTAAAGCGTTGCGTTTTGCCATTTCGATGAGTTCCACCAGAGATTGTGCCTTGAGCTTTTGCATGAGCCTTTTTTTGTAGGTGCTGACAGTCTTGTTGCTGAGAAACATCCCTTTGGCAATTTCCTTGTTGCTGCGGCCTTGGGCAAACAATTGCAGGACCATCAGTTCGCGGTCATTGACGGAACGGAACAAGTCGAGTTCGGCGTTCAGTTCGTCATTGCTGCGCGAGGGGTTCAATGCCTGGCTGGGGAAGTAGTGATAGCCGGAAAAAACGGCGTTGATGGCGCTTACCAACTCACTCAGGTCTTCCTGTTTGCAGACGTACCCGCATGCACCGGATTGCATGCAGCGAATGGCGAAAAGTTCCGGGCTCTGTGCGGTCAGTACCAGGGTTTTCAGGGGCGTATTCATGCTGTTGAAGCGCGAAAGAACTTCCAGACCATCCAGTTTTGGGATGCTGATATCGAGAATAATCAGATCAGGCATGCATTCGCGAACCATTTGCATGGCATCGACGCCGTTATCCGATTCCCCGACGACTTTGTAACCTTCATGTTCCAGCAACATACGAACGGCGAGACGAATGACGGGGTGATCGTCGACAATAAAAACGGTGTTCATAATCAAGTCCCATACGTGCGCAAATAAAGCGAGCACCTTAGCTCAGATAGCAGTAGCGACGTATGAGCCGAGGGGGGCAGGAGTGCAATATAGGACGAGTCCTACATAAGAGAAGGCTAGGGATTACGCAGTAGGAAGGAATATCAGGAGGAAGTCTGCTGTCGAAAGCCTATGTTTAAACTTGTAAGTTGTAACGGGAAGGACGCTTGTAATTGGGTGGGAGACTCAGGGGGGGCAGTAGTGACGATGCTCAGCGATTACGCTGCTCTGACATCAGCAGGTTAATAAGCTCGGTTTTTTTCAGCGGCTTTGCCAGATAACCGAGTAAGGGTAGTCGATGTTCATCAGCGGCTTTTTTCAAAGTGTTTAATTCCAGGCTGTCAAGGCTGCTCAGGAGAATGGCTTGTTGTATTAGTCCCTGCAGGCTCGCAATGCCAATCAGTTCCAGGCCGGGAAGATCTGGAAGGCATTGGTCGCAGAGTAGCAGTTCAAAAGGTTGATGTGCCAGATTCATCTTTTGTAGTGCATTGTCGGCAGTGTCGGCGGTAGTGACTTGGGTGAAGCCGTAACTGTTAAGCAAGCAAAGTGTTGCCCTGAGTTGAAAGGGGTGGTCTTCAACCAGCAGGATGCGTAAGTTGTAAGTTAACATTTGGCTTTCCTGGAAGAGAGATTGGCCTTGGGAGTGTCGGCGTTAGCTTTAATAGGAGATGGATTATCTTTTTTCTGTTGCTGGATATCTACCGCTGTATTGATTTTTGATCATAGTGTTCAGCATAGAAGCGAAGTTGTATGTGTACCGATACTCTCGTCGTCATTCAATTCGACGCTAACTGTAGGATGATTCCTGGGAGGCGCCGAGGACTGTAATCACCCGTCGCGGCCCAAAGAGGTGGCGCGACGGGTGTATGGGTCACGGTCGGCTGGAGCGTCCGGTCATCTCCATGGCCATTTCGCTGGCATAGCTGTCGGTCATGCCGGCTATAAAGTCGATCATGCGTAGAAACGAGGCATGTAGCGGACCGTGTGGATCGGGTGCGTTATTACCTAGCAGATCGAGAATGCGACGGTTCTTGAATGAGGCCGTACCGCCGCCGTGTTGCTCCAGCGCCGCGCCACAGAAGCCGTTCAGGAGTATTTCCAGCGTGGTGTAGGCGCCGATTTCATGCAGGGTCTTGCGTTTATCCTGGAAGATTTTCTTGCGGGCCATGTCCTTGGCATTCAATACGCAACGTTTAGCCGGGCCATGCATGTGCTCTACCAGGTCACCTTGCAGCGTGCCCGCCAGCAGGGCGTCCTGTTGCTCGACGAAGGCCCGCGCCGCGGCGTTGGTCAGGTGTTCGATGGCCTTGCCGCGCAAAATCGCCAGCTTACGCCGGCGTGAGTCAGAGGGGCCAAGCTGGCGGTAGGTTTCCGGCAGGTCATCGCCCACCAGTCCGAGCAACAGCGATTCGACCTCGGCATATTCCAGCAGCTCCATTTCCAGGCCGTCCTCCAGGTCGATCAAGGCGTAGCAGATGTCATCCGCAGCCTCCATCAGGTAGACCAGGGGATGGCGGGCCCAGCGTTGTTCCTCCAGTTGCGGCAGGCCGAGCTTCTGGGCGATCTGTTCGAGCAGGGGCAGTTCGCTCTGATAGCAGCCGAACTTGTGTTTCTTGTAGCCCAGTGAGTCGGCGTGTCGTGCGGTCCAGGGGTACTTGAGGTAGGTGCCAAGGGTGGCGTAGGTCAGTCGGGTACCGCCATCGAACTGGTGATACTCCAGTTGAGTCAGCACTCGGAAGCCTTGCGCATTGCCCTCGAAGTTGAGGAAGTCGTTACGTTCCACTTCACTCATTGCATCCAGCCAGCCTTTGTTCGCGGCTTGCTGGAACCAGTAGCGAATGGCGTCTTCGCCGGAGTGGCCAAAGGGTGGATTGCCAATGTCATGAGCCAGACAGGCCGATTGCACCACCATCCCCAAGTCACTGGGCTCGCACCAGTCGGGTAGGGCACTGCGGATGGTTTCACCGACGCGCATGCCCAGCGAACGCCCCACGCAGCTGACTTCCAGCGAATGGGTCAGGCGCGTGTGGATGTGATCGTTGCTGTGAACCGGGTGGACCTGGGTCTTGCGGCCCAGGCGACGGAAGGCCCCGGAGAAAATCACCCGGTCATGATCCTTGTGGAAAGGGCTGCGGCCAAGTTCTTCCGGACTGTGCACAGGTTTGCCGAGGCGTTCACGGTTAAGCAGGGTCTGCCAATCCAAGGCTGATCTCTCCGTCAGGGAACTGATGCGCTAGCTTCCCGGTTCAAGCGCCAGGCTGCAAGCCCGACCGAAGCTCTCGGGCAAGAGGTTCGGTCGGGCTGACAATGATGTGCCGATCAGTCCTTGCGTGAGGCGCCTTGTAGCACCATACGAATCAGTGGCAGCAGCGTAGTGCCCAATCGGACTAGGCGGGTGGCACTGCGTATGCCGCCGCCCTTGGCGCCCTTGCCCGTCAGAAAACCGAGCAGGGTGACTGCAGCCACGCCCCACAGCGGCGCATGCTTGATGCCCAGGCCGTCTTGGAAGCTCTGGCCCATGCCCCGTACACGCTGCAGCGGCTGCAGCAATTGTTGCGACTCGTGACGGATTTCCTGGCGATGCATTTCCATGCGCAGGCGCAGCAGGGCCTTGCGCATTTCCTTGCGGGTACTGTTCTTGGGGATTTCAGGCAGGTTCATGGCAGCAGGCGCTCCCGGTCATTGGCCAGCTCTTCGAGGGTCGCGTGGAATGGCGAGGACTCATCGAAAATTGCCGCTTTCAGGCGCATCCCGCAAAACAGCGCGGCGGCCGCATAGAACACGCACAGGCCAATGATCGCGGTCAGGCGGTAAGTGTCCCAGAGCAGAATCATCACCAGTGCCGAAATCCCCACCAGCAACAGCAGGGCGAACACCAGGGCCAGGCCGGCAAACAGCAACAGGCTGACGGTACGGGCTTTCTGTTCCTGCAATTCGATGCCGAACAGCTCTACGTGGCTGTGCAGCAATCCCAGAAAAGCGGCGCCCAGGCGTCGCGGCGAGGAGCCAGTACCAGTCTCGGACGAGCCGGATTCACCGATAGCCATATCAGCGCCGTGTCGCCAGCAGGCCGATCAGGAAGCCGACACCGGCGGCGATCCCTACGGACTGCCAAGGGTTGGCCTGGACGTAGTCTTCGGTGGCCGTCACGGCGGCCTTGCCGCGTTCGGTCAGGGAGTCCTGGGTCAATTGCAGGGTTTCACGGGCACGCAACAGGCTCTGATGAATCTGCTCACGCAATTCGTCGGCTTGATCGCCAGCCAGGGTCGCGGTGTGCTCGAGCAAACGTTCGGTGTCGCTGACCAGAGTCTGAAAATCATCCATCAGGATTTCTTGAGCAGTCTTTGCTGTTTTGCTGGCCATGGTGATCTCCATAAGTGGCGTGTCAAAGGTTCGAGTATGGGCCTTGCACTAAGGTTCAGTGCAAATGACTGGTACAGCTTTTGCTATGTCCTGGTGCGCCGGGCGCTTCGATTGTCCTGAAACGGGCATGCCTGGCGAAAACCTTAACTCAAATAATAGAAACTCGCGGCAACATCGAAGCAATGATTGATCGCGTTGAAGTCTTTGCGCCAAAACGGTTCACCGTCAAACCGGGTTGAGACCAGGGAAAGTATCAACTTGGTGCGCGCACAGGCTCGACGAACTGCTTTGGTGCTATTTGCGGTTTGAAGGTCTGCCAATCCCATGGAAAATGTGCAAAGTGCAGTGGCCACCCTGGTCCATAGCTCCAATACCCTGTTCATCCTGATTGGCGCGGTGATGGTCCTGGCCATGCATGCCGGTTTTGCCTTTCTTGAAGTGGGTACGGTTCGCCAAAAGAATCAGGTCAATGCTCTGTCGAAGATCCTCAGCGACTTTGCGGTCTCGACACTGGCCTACTTCTTTATAGGCTACTGGATTTCCTACGGGGTCAATTTCCTGCAACCGGCCGCCGTGCTCAGCGCCGATCACGGGTATGGCCTGGTGAAGTTTTTCTTCCTGCTGACCTTTGCCGCCGCCATTCCAGCGATTATTTCGGGAGGGATCGCCGAGCGGGCGCGCTTCGTTCCGCAACTGTGCGCGACGGCGTTGATCGTGGCGTTTATCTACCCGTTTTTCGAAGGCATGGTCTGGAACGGCAATCTTGGCCTGCAGGCCTGGTTGCTGGAACAGTTTGGCGCCAGCTTCCATGACTTCGCGGGCTCCGTGGTGGTGCACGCCATGGGCGGCTGGCTGGCCCTGGCGGCAGTGCTGCTGCTCGGGCCACGTAACGGGCGATACCGCGAGGGGCGACTGGTGGCGTTTGCGCCGTCGAGCATTCCGTTCCTGGCCCTTGGCTCGTGGATACTGATCGTTGGCTGGTTCGGCTTTAACGTCATGAGTGCACAAACGCTGCAAGGGGTCAGTGGCCTGGTAGCGGTCAACTCGTTGATGGCGATGGTCGGCGGCACCATGGCGGCCCTGATCGTCGGACGTAACGACCCAGGGTTCCTGCACAACGGTCCCTTGGCCGGGCTGGTGGCCATCTGTGCAGGCTCCGACCTGATGCACCCGGTCGGTGCGTTGGTCACGGGGGCCATTGCCGGCGCCCTGTTTGTCTGGTGTTTTATCGCAGCGCAAAACCAATGGAAGATCGACGACGTACTCGGTGTCTGGCCACTGCATGGCCTATGCGGGGCCTGGGGCGGCATCGCCTGTGGGATTTTCGGCCAGACAGCATTGGGCGGCCTGGGTGGCGTCAGCCTGGTCAGTCAATTGATCGGCACCGCGTTGGGCATTGTCATCGCGCTACTCGGCGGACTGTTGGTATACGGCGTGATCAAGCGCCTGCACGGACTGCGCCTGAGCCAGGAAGAGGAGTACTACGGCGCTGACCTGTCGATCCACAAGATCGGCGCGGTCAGTCAGGACTGATGGTGGCCGCCCCGTGCTCGACGGTTTTTGGTGGCCAGCCTAGAATGAACACCCATTCTTTCGTGGTCCGTCTGTCATGCCCCCTGAATGCCAGTTGTTCGGCACCCTTGGCTGCCACCTGTGTGAACTCGCCGAAGCGGAACTGATGCCGCTGGTCGAGCACGGCCTGTTAGTAGAGCTGGTGGACATCGCCGATAGCCAGCAACTGTTCGACGCCTATGGCCTGCGGATCCCGGTGCTGCGCCGGGTCGATACCGGCGCGGAACTGGGCTGGCCCTTCGACGCCGAGCAAGTCGTCGCCTTCCTGCGCTGATACCTGGAGCCAGTTCAGCACCATGCACTCCGTTTGTCGTGTCCCACGCGACATGCATTGGCACCCATCCGGATATTCGGTTACTGTATGTGCATACAGTTATCCGGGAGGCCGCCATGTCCCTCACCTTGCTCGCCAGTACCCAGCGCCTGCACTTGCCCGATGCCGATGAGCTGAGCCTCAGCGCCGTGCATTGTGCCGCCGAAGTTCGAGGCCAGAACTTCTCCCTCGACCGAATTGTCGGCCTGGGCGCGCCCCAGGTACGTGCGGTGCTGGTGGAAGACGACAGCTTGCTGGGCTTTGGTATTTATCCAGGTGACCGCCTGATCGTCGATCGTTCGATCAGACCGGTTCAGGATCAGTACGTGGTGGCTCACCTCGATGGCGACAACGAATACTGCGTGCGCTTGCTGGCGGCCGACCCCAAGGGCGGGCTGCTGCTCAAGGCTGCCCGGCCCTCGGTGGCCTCGGTTGCCTTCGACGATCTCGACCCGGCCCCGATCTGGGGCGTAGTGCTCTGGGTGGTCAGCTATGTGGGACGTGGCTGAGGGCGGTCCAGCAGGCATTTGCATAAAGCGTCAGGCATCAGCGGGCGCATACGAAACAGGAGTGATACAGCATGGTCAATGTCGAACAGTTGAAAGCCAGCGTGAACCGGATGTCGGCCGACGTGGTGCGTGAGGCGGTTCTGGAGTTGCGGCTCGATGGCCTGGTGACGGAAGGGAAGACCCCATTCAACAAATTGCACTTCAATACCTGCTTTGCGGAAATCGAAGCCTTGTTCCAGCGCGCCGGGTATCACCGGCAACTGGATGTGGTGGGTTATCAGGGTTTGCTCTACGCGCTTTATGATCCCGGGCGCTGGGAAGCGGTGGAGGTATTGCGCTGGTTGAAAGAGTTCACCGAGGCTGCGGCCTTGCGCGAATCAATGGCCACCTGTGGGGCCTGAACCACGGCGGCACGGAATCTTCCCTAGGTGGGCTTCAGCTGTTGCTGGATAATGCTCGTCTGCATTAACCGCAAGAGCCTGTGTATGTCCACTTCATCATTTTCCGCCGCCCAGAGCCAGGCCAGCACGCTGTACCTGCCACCGGGTTCCTGGGTCACCGTGCTTGACTGCCTGTGCGAACACTTCAGTGCCATTGGGCGCGAACAGTGGCTGGACCGGATCGCCCGTGGTCGCGTCCTCGATGCCCAGGGCCAGGCGATTACCCTGGACCTGGCCTACAAGGAAGGCTTGCGGATCCATTACTTTCGCGAAGTGCCGGACGAAAAGGTCATCCCGGTTCTGGAAACGATCCTGTATGCCGACGAGCACCTGATCGTGGCGGACAAACCGCATTTTCTACCAGTGACGCCAGCGGGTGAATATGTCGAGCAGACCCTGCTGCGCCGCTTGATTCGCCGCCTGGACAATCCCCATCTGGTGCCGTTGCATCGCATCGATCGGCACACCGCCGGGCTGGTGCTGTTTTCCGCCAATCCGCAAAGCCGTTCGGCGTATCAGTCGCTGTTTCCAACCCGCAAGATCGACAAATACTACGAAGCCATTGCCCAGGCGTTGCCCCAGCTGGCATTTCCCTTGGTCCACAAAAGCCGGCTGGTGGATGGCGAACCCTTCTTTCGCATGCAGGAAGGCCCAGGGGTGAGTAACACCGAAACGGCGGTGCAGGTCCTGGAAAAGAATGGCGACCTCTGGCGGTACGGCTTGTCCCCGGTGACCGGGAAGAAGCACCAGTTACGGGTGCACATGACTGCGCTGGGGGCGAGCATCTGCAATGACCCGTTCTATCCGCAGGTACTGAAGGATGTCGAGGACGACTACGCCAATCCGCTGAAGCTGTTGGCCAGGGGGTTGCGCTTCAGCGATCCGCTGAGCGGTGTAGAGCGGGTTTTCGAAAGCCGGATCAGACTGGCCTGGTGAGTCTTCGCCATAGGAATTGCACAACAGGTTTTTCCGTCTCCCAGATACGACAACGCCCGCGCAGGGCGGGCATTGTCGTGCAGCCGTAGAGGCCGAGGGTTACAGCTCTTTAACGGTGCGAACCTGATCCTTGTTGATGCGGGTCTGCTTGCCGTCCAGTTGTTCGAACTCGTAGAAACCCGACTCGGAATCGAATCTAGGGCTATCGACAGACTGGATTTCGCGACCGTCATTCAAGGTGATGACTGCAGGCGAGGAGCAACCAGCAAGGGTGGCCAGGCCCAGAGCAAGCATGAAAGTGGCGAGGGTCCGTTGAGTCATGAGATGTCTCCGCAAATGAATTCTTTTAAGTACTGGACTTGAGACGTGTGACACGCCGGCAAGTTCCTTGGCGCCGTCATTCTGACACGCTGGCGTGCAGGCTTAACAGCTCGGGCGTATTGAGGTTGGCCAGGCGCTGATCATGGTCCGGGCACTGCATGGCCAAAGCACCCAGATTACGCATGATACGCCCAGGACTGCGCTCACCGGTATTCCAGGCGCTTTCAAACGCCTGCGCAAGCGCTACCGGGATCACGCATAACAACGGTTGCCAATGTTCACCCTGGCGCAGCATCAAGGGGGTGGCCGGGTGCTGGCTGGCGGCTGCACGCATGTCGTGCACAAGCTGGGCATCAATGCGCGGCACATCGCACGGTAGCACCAGCAGATGGGCGTGCCGTGCCGCCGCCAGGCCCGCGCGAATGCCGGCCAACGGTCCAGGGAAGTCGGCAATCTCGTCGTGCACCAGTTGGTCGGCGTAGGCCGCGTACCGGTGCCGATTACGGTTGCAGGAGATGATCAGGTCATCGGTCAAGCTGCGCGTCAGCCGGTGCAGATGGCTGATCAAAGGTTCGCCCTGCCACTCGAGTAAGCCCTTGTCCTGGCCGCCCATGCGCTGGCCGCGTCCGCCTGCCAGGAGCAGGATCGAGCAGGGTGGTAGCTGAACATTCAAGGGCATGGCGCTACTCCATCGGGGCGGCAAAAAAACAAGGCGCTGTGATATAACACCGGGCTGTTTCTCCTACAACTGGACGAGCCTATGAAAGCCAAGGCTGATGTACCTTTCGCCCCGCTGAACATCGCGGTGCTGACTGTCAGCGACACTCGCACACTGGACACCGATACCTCGGGACAGGTCTTTGTCGACCGTCTGGGCGCTGCCGGCCATCACCTCGCTGCACGGGTGCTGCTTAAAGATGACTTGTACAAAATACGTGCGCAAGTAGCCACCTGGATTGCCGACGACGTGGTGCAAGTGGTGCTGATTACCGGCGGGACTGGCTTCACCGGACGTGACAGCACCCCGGAAGCCGTCAGTTGCCTGCTGGACAAGCAGGTCGATGGCTTCGGCGAGTTGTTTCGCCAGATATCGGTGGCGGACATCGGCACCTCGACGGTGCAGTCCCGCGCGCTGGCCGGCCTGGCCAATGGCACCCTGGTGTGCTGCCTGCCGGGCTCCACCAATGCGGTACGCACTGGCTGGGATGGAATTCTGGCCGAGCAGTTGGATGTCCGTCACCGGCCGTGCAACTTTGTCGCCCATTTGAAGCAGGCGGCACCTTGTGAATCCCGTGGGTAAGCCTGGCAAGACCGGCAGCTTGATGCCAGTCGAAGTAGCATTGGCGCGCCTGCTGGAGATGGCCGAGGCTGCGCCGATTGTCGAGTTTGAGCACCTGCCGTTGGCGGCCGCTGAAGGCCGGGTGCTGGCCGAGGATCTGCTCTCGAGCCTCGATCTGCCGCCGTGGCCCAACAGTGCCATGGACGGCTACGCCGTGCGCGTCGCCGACTGGACAGGCGAACCATTGCTCGTCAGCCAGAAGATCTTTGCCGGGATGGCTCCCGAGCCATTGGCTCCAGGTACCTGTGCGCGGATCTTTACCGGTGCCCCGGTGCCGGCCGGTGCGGACTGCGTTGAAATGCAGGAAAACACCGAGGTCCTGGCCGATCAGCGGGTGCGCTTCAGTGAGCCATTGCACGTCGGGCAGAACATTCGCCCGCAAGGGCAGGAGACCACCGTGGGCGAACGGGTGCTGAACGCCGGTACTCGCCTGGGACCGATCGAACTTGGCCTGGCCGCATCATTGGGCAATGCCGAGCTGCGGGTGGTCCGCAAAGTGCGGGTCGCCGTGCTGTCGACAGGGGATGAGTTGGTGGAGCCGGGGCAGGCACTCGGGCCTGGGCAGATCTACAACAGCAATCGGGTGCTGCTGTGCAGTTGGTTGCAGCGCCTGGGGTGTGAGGTGCTGGATGCGGGCATCTTGCCGGACAACCTGCAGGCCACCCGCGAGCGTCTTGCGCAACTGGGCAGCGTCGACCTGATCCTCTCCACTGGCGGGGTGTCGGTCGGCGAAGCGGATTTCCTCGGCATCGCGCTGCGCGAGGCGGGTGAACTGACGTTATGGAAGCTGGCGATCAAACCCGGCAAACCCCTGACGTTTGGGCACTTTCAAGGTGTGCCGGTGATTGGCTTGCCGGGCAATCCGGCGTCGACCCTGGTGACCTTCGCCTTGCTGGCGCGGCCCTATCTGTTACGACGCCAGGGCGTGACGGAGGTGACCCCGCTGCAGTTCCAGGTCCCGGCAGGGTTTGTCTGGCCCAAGGCCGGTAACCGTCGCGAATACCTGCGTGGACGCCTGGAGCAGGGGCGGGCAATTGTCTATCGCAACCAGAGCTCCGGAGTGTTACGCAGTGCCGCGTGGGCCGAAGGGCTGGTCGAGGTGCTGGAGGAGCGCACCCTGGTCGAAGGTGATTGGGTGAACTTCATTCCATTGAGTGAAGTGCTTGGCTGATTCGCGCCAGGCCCGTGCTGCAGCCCGGGTCTGGCGCATGCTTAGTTGAGTAGTGTCAGCAGTTGATCGAAGCGGCTGTTGGCAATCCAGCTGGCGAGACCGATGATCACGATGAGGATGCCGGTCGAGTAGGCAACCCTGTACCTGATAGCTTGCAACTCGTCCCGGGCCTGGTAAAGGTTCTTGTGCAGTGACTTGAGATGGGCCTCCAGTTCTGCGATACGAGGTTCCATGTCGCTTCCTTCGGCTGGTATGGACGTGCAACGGGTTGCCGAGTCTGGGTCGCCCTTGGGGGTTGTCGGTGCAGGTTTTTTTGTTGTGAAGCGGGTCAGGGTCTGGAGGGCGGTGCCATTCATAAGTATTCACTTCCTTGTGTATTACCGATCTGTTCCTGAGATGCCTGGACACAAGGTGTTCCAATATCAATTCAGCGTCAATTAGGCCGATTCGTCACAGGCTGTAAGAAAAAACTCGAAACTTATCGCGGTCGTTGGCTCTTTCAGTCGCGTGTGTGGTCAACATTTGCCAGAGGCCTTAGATCAACCGGGGAGATGACGATGAGTGAGCGCAAGGCGCTGTTGATTTTGCACGGTAAGCAGGCACTCAACGAAGAGGTCCGTTCGGCGGTCGAGGAAAAGCGCGAACAAGGCTGGGAACTGGCGGTGCGCCTGACGTGGGAAGCCGGGGACGCCCAGCGTCTGGTGCAAGAGGCACTGGCTGCCGGCTTTACCCGATTGATTGCCGGAGGTGGCGACGGTACCTTGCGCGACATCGCTGAAGCGCTGGCGGCGCAGACTGATCAAGCTAGCCTGGTGCTGCTGCCGTTGGGTACAGCCAATGACTTTGCGCGCGCAGCAGGGGTTTCCCTGGTACCGCGAGAGGCGCTCGCGTTGCTCGACGTGCCGGCGCAACCGATCGACCTGGGGGAAGTGGGCGGTCAGGTATTTCTCAACATGGCGACCGGCGGATTTGGCAGCCAGGTGACGGCGAACACCTCTGAAGACCTGAAGAAGATGCTGGGCGGGGCGGCTTACCTGTTCACCGGACTGTCGCGCTTCAGCGAGTTGCATGCCGCCTACGGCGAGTTGCAAGGTCCCGATTTTCACTGGCATGGGCAGTTACTGGCACTGGGGATCGGCAATGGCCGGCAGGCCGGTGGCGGGCATGAGTTATGTCCGCAGGCGCTGGTCAATGACGGCCTGCTGGATGTCAGCATCCTCCCGGCACCGCAGGATGTCGTGGGCACGCTCAAGGATTTGTTGGCGGACGGTTGGGGCATCGACAACATGTTTGTCCGCGCGCGCCTGCCATGGGTCGAGATCAAGGTCTCGGAGGGGCTCTATATCAATCTTGATGGCGAGCCACTGGAAGGCGAGAGCCTGCGCTTTTCGGTGCGTCCTGGCGCATTGCGCGTGCATCTACCCGCGGACTCGCCTTTGCTCAAGGCGTGAACCGGGTCAGTCGTCGAGGCTGATGATGCGCTCGCGCACGGCAAACAGCACCAGCCCCGCCACCTCGTAGATCTGCAGGCGCTTCATGATCTGCGAGCGGTGGGTTTCCACGGTCTTGATACTCAGCCCCAGGCCGCAGGCAATCTCGCGAGTGGATTTGCCGCGTACGATCAGCCGCAGGATCTCCAGTTGCCGCGCGGTGAGGTTATGGCTATCAACGGTGGGAGCCTGAGGGCTGTGGGCCCGTGCCAGCGCCTGGTCGATCACGGTGTGGGCGATGGCGGGGCTCAGGTAGCGTTCGTTGTTGCGCAGGGCTTCAAGGGCGTGCGCGAGCTCCGTGGCCGTGGTGTCCTTGAGCAGGTAGCCATGAGCCCCGGACTCCAGGGCGCGCATGACCAGCGTCGGGTCGGTATGCATCGACAGGATCAGCACCTTGCTCTGCGGATGGACCGCCTTGAGCCTTTGCAGTGCGTCCAATCCGCCGACCTGCTTCATCGAGAGGTCGAGGACAATGATGTCCGGGTTCAAGGTCTCGACCATCTCCAGCACCTGGGCCCCATCGTCGGCCTCACCAATCACCGCATAGCCGGGAATATCCAGGACCAGCGCACGCACGCCAGCCCTGATCAGCGAGTGGTCATCTACCAGTAGCAAATTGCAAGTCAATGGGGAACCTTATGGGTGGCGGCTCGTTCGAGTGTGCGGGGTGCCCAGGGGAAAAGGGCGTCGATCCGTGTCCCCTTGCCCGGGTCACTTCTGACGTCCAGCTTGCCGCCCAACTGCTCGACCCGTTCCGACATGCCCGCCATGCCACGCTGTCCTTCACGGCCAGGAAACGCGGCAGGACAAAAGCCCACGCCATCGTCACTGATCAACAGTGCCAGCCCCTCCGGGGTACGTTGCAAACGGACCAGCAGATTCTCGGCCTGGGCGTGGCGCAGCACATTGGTGATGGCTTCCTGGGTGACGCGAAACGCCGCGACCGCCATTTCTTCTGGAATGCCTGCCAGTTGCTGCTGGCATTCCAGGCTCCAGTGCAGGCTGTTGTTGGCCAGCGTCTTGAGCAGATGGGCGCGTAAACTGGCTTCCAGGCCCAGGCTCGACAGTTGCCGTGGATTGAGCACGGCGCAGATGTCGTGCACCTTGGCCAAGGTGTCTTCCAGGGTTTCGCCGAGCAGGTTGCAGTGGCTGTGCAGTTCTGCTGGCAGGCGGCGCTTGAGCCATTCGTTTTGCAGTTTTGCTGCGGTGAGCAATTGGCCGATGTCGTCGTGCAACTCCCGGCTGAGTCGATGACGTTCGCTTTCCTGGACCTGCAGCAAGCGGTCCGCCAGCTCGTGGGGCTGAAACTTGATGGCGCTGCGCAAGCGCAGGTATTGGCGCAATACGCCGATTGCCGCCGCCAGGCTCAACACCAGCAAGGCCCATGGCACCGGGCTGGACAGGGAATAGGCCAGCAGGCAACCGATGGCAGTGCAAAGGCAAAGCAGCAGGGTCAGGCGTTGTGCTGCCTGTCGGGAGGGGCGCCAGTTCATGACTGATTTGAGGCTGGCGTGCATGGCGCAGGGAACCCATGAATGTTCGCTGTGGGCTGGCCGGTCAGGGTGATTGACTGGAGCGGGCGGCTGCAAAGCAGAGCAGTCTGAGGGGCAAGGTAGAGCCTTGCACTTCCCGCCGCCAAGGGCCGGGATTCAGAGTGTCATTTCTGTAGCGTCAATTAATTGGTGCGCATGTTACCACCTAAGGTGCGGTTGGTCGCGCTTGTGCACATCGCCCCGGCACGGTCTTGATGACGAGCTTTACGCCCGCCTGGTGGCCATGTTTGCGCAGGCCAGGCCGCTGGTCGGCCCGGCGAACGGAAAGGCCGCACAGTCGATTTGCGCCACGAATGCCTCAAGCAAAAACGCCTGCTCGGTGTTGTCGAGGCGCAGATCACCGGTATGTCGATCGACCAGTTCCAGTTGCCAGGCGATCAGCGTCAAACACTCCTTTAAAGCACCAAGTGCCTGGTCATGCAGATTGACTTGCCCTCGTACCTGGCTGAGTACGGCGTGAAGGGAGCGGGCAAATGTACAGATGGCGCCCAGGGCCAGGACGTCCGCGCGATTGGCCAGGGTCAGCAGAGTGCCAAGCAGGCAGTGGATGGCGTCCGGGTCGTTTTTGATCAATTGCAGGTGCGCCAGGCACTCCTCCGATTTTGCCAGCAGCATTTCGGCTTCAATCAGGAATTCAGGCAGTCGAGGGTTCCAGTTATTCCGTTCGATCAACATGCTTTTCTCCACGACTTCAAGTCAGGTAGGGCAATCGGGCGTCTGGTGAACGGGGCTAAGTTACTGTCTGCAATTGCACAAAGTCTGTAGGACGGTTCCGGTTTTTCCGGCAGGTCCCTACCAGTTACCCATAGGGCTACGGCGTTGGTGGCAGGGGTAGCACAACGAACGACGGCGGCACGGCGTCGTGAGGCTCTCGCTGAATGTTTTGAAGGGGGGTAAAGAGGGCCTGGCGGTGGCTCCGCGATCAACAACAAAAGCCTGACTCCATTCATGCAATGAGAATGGCGTCACATTAATGGCTAATGGATATCACGAATATCAGGCGAGTCCCGATTGCATCTAGGGGTTTCCCTGATGCGCTACACGCAAGGCTGATGGGGGCTGTTCGTGGAGCACGTTACCCGGGGGAGATTCATTCAGTAGAGCATGATGCCAATATGACATCAATTTTTTTACGCGGCCCGTCTCTCCAGGGTCAAGAAGTGCAGGCCGCCGCCGATATCTTGCCTGAGTGAATTCATCGGTAAACCCAGGAGTCATAATGGCCGGCATTCTCGACACGGTAGATCAACGCACCCAACTGGTGGGTGAGAACCGCCTGGAAATCCTTATGTTCCGCCTGGCCGGTCGGCAGTTGTTCGCGATCAACGTCTTCAAGGTGCAAGAAGTCCTGCAGCTGCCCAAGCTGACGCTGATGCCCCATCGTCATCCATTTGTCTGTGGTGTGGTCAATCTGCGTGGCCAGACCCTGCCGGTGATCGACTTGTCCCAGGCCATTGGCATGCGCCCGCTGGTGCCGGGCCCCAACAGCACGATTATCGTCACCGAGTACAACCGTTCGGTTCAGGCGTTCCTGGTCGGCGGTGTGGACCGCATCGTCAACATGAACTGGGAAGCCATTCTGCCTCCGCCGACTAGCGCAGGTCGCCAGCATTACCTGACCGCCATCAGCAAAGTCGATGAACAGTTGGTGGAAATCATCGACGTCGAAAAAGTCCTCGCCGAGATCGTGCCCTACAGCACCAAGGTCTCGCGCGAGAAACTCGAGGACCCAGTACTCGAGCGTGCCCGCCATCGTGAAGTGTTGCTGGTGGACGACTCCAACGTGGCGCTGGCGCAGATGCGCGATACCCTCAGCCAATTGGGGGTGAAAATGCACATTGCCAGCGACGGCCTGAAAGCCTTGAAACTGCTCAAGAGCTGGGCAGACAGTGGGGTGGAGATGACCGAGAAGCTGCTGATGGTCTTCACCGACGCGGAAATGCCGGAAATGGACGGCTACCGCCTGACTACCGAGATCCGCAACGATCCGCGTTTGCGGGGGCTGTACGTGGTGCTGCACACCTCGCTATCCGGCAGTTTCAACGAATCGATGGTGAAGAAGGTCGGTTGCGACAACTTCCTTTCCAAGTTCCAGCCCGACAAACTGGTCGATGTGGTGCGCCAGCGGTTGATGCTCGATGAAGTCCCAGCCTGATGAGTGGTAAGGGCGGGCGAGGCGGCCTGCCGACCTGCTAGCGATGGGGCCAGTCCATTCAACATCGATGGTGCCTGACACACCGTTATCGCGGGCAAGCCGCAAGCGGGCGCCAGCTCCCACAGGTTGAGTGGGTGTACCCAGAATCTGCGAACACCCAGAACCACTGTGGGAGCGGGCTTGCCCGCGATGGGGCCGGTCCATTCAACATCGATGGCCCCCGATACACCGCTATCGCGGCAAGCCTTGCTCCCACAGGTTTGCTGGCGGTACACAATATTTGCGGGCAGGCAGATTTACTGTGGGCCGAGCGGCGCTCCGTCTACTCGCGTTGCCAGCCCCACAAAATCCGCACCTGCAAGGCGTTGGCAGCCCCCCGGCCTTTGATTCGGCGATCAAGCTCGTATAGGGTGGCGTTTTTGCCCATCAGGGAGCTGGCCATGTTGCGTCTGAGCGCGCTGTACCGTTATCCACTCAAGTCCGCCAAGGGTGAAGTCCTGCAACAGGCGCACCTGGACACGCTGGGGCTGGTCGGTGACCGTCGCTGGATGCTGGTGGACGAGGCCAGTGGGCGGTTTCTGACGCAGCGGGCGGTTGCGGCGATGAGTCAATTGTCGGCCCTGTGGAATGCCACGGGTGGCCTGACACTGGCGGCGCCTGGGCATTCGCCGATTGAGGTGGCCTTGCCGGTGGACGACGCCGAACTGCGTGGCGTGACCATCTGGCGCGACACCTTGCGGGTGCCTGATGCCGGTGACGCCGCGGCTGCCTGGGTCAGCGCGTTTATCGGAAAGCCCACGCGCCTGGTGCAAGTACCCGAGGTGTTGGCCCGGACCACCCAGGCAGGCTATGGCAAGGATGACGATAAAGTCGCCTTCGCCGATGGTTTCCCCCTGCTGTTGATTGGCCAGGCTTCGCTCGATGACCTGGTGCAACGGGTCGGTCGGCCGCTGGAGATGCTCAGGTTCCGGCCCAACCTGGTGATCGAAGGCAGCCAAGCGTTTGCCGAGGACGGTTGGAAGCGGATTCGTATTGGCGATGTCGAGTTCCGTGTGGTCAAGCCGTGCTCGCGCTGCATCCTGACCACCATCGACCCGCAGACCGGTGAGCGCAGTGCTGACCGCGAGCCGTTGGCAACCCTGCAGCAGTATCGCGCGCAAGCCGATGGTGCGATGTTTGGGCAGAATCTGGTCAACGACGCCAATGGGCGGCTGGAAGTTGGCATGCCGGTGACGATTCTCGAGTAATCCCGTGGGTGCAAAACGAAAAATGCCCGTGTCGCAGGACACGGGCATTTTTGTTGTAGCGCAATAACGCTTAGCCGCGGTATTCGCACAGGTAGGCGCTGTCGACCGCCACTTTGAGTTGGAACTTGCTGTTGGCCGGAACATTGAACTGGCTGCCGGCGGCGAAGGTTTGCCAATCGTCGCTGTCCGGCAGTTTGACGGTCAGGGCGCCGGAGACCACGTGCATGATTTCGCGCTGGCTAGTACCAAACTCGTATTCGCCCGCTGCCATGACGCCGATGGTGGCCGGACCTTCGGCAGTGCCGAAAGCAATCGACTTGACGGTGCCGTCGAAGTACTCGTTGACTTTGAACATGGGCGATTCCTCGAAAAGGGCTAAAAAGGCCGGCCAGTATGCACAAGGCCTTTTCGCCCGTCACCTGTTGCACTCAAGGAGTGGCGGGCAGGGTCAACGGTAATAAACGGGCGGTATTGCGCGCATCCTCGAGCGCCCGATGCTGTTGCCCGCTGAACTGCAGGCCGGCCAGTTGCAGGGCCGCATTGAGGCCCAGTGGCCGCTCCAGTCGGCGGGCCTTGGCAAAGCGCTGCTTGAGATTCATGTGCGGCACCCGGCTCAGGGCGCTGTCGAGTTGCAGGCGCTGCCATTCCTGGAGTAATTGTTTGCGATCGTAGTCGCCCCAACTGGCCCAGCCCTCCAGGCGGCTGTGATGCTGGCCGAGCCAGCGTTCGAACTGCAGCCAGACGTCTGCCAGCGGTTGGGCCGCGTCAATGTTGGCCTGGGTGATATGGGTCAGTTCCCGACAAAATGGGGTCAACAAGGGCCGTCGCAACGGCCGGACGAAGCGCTGGAAGTGATCCAGCTCGCGGCCCTGGCGGTTGACCAGGGTGGCACCGATTTCAATGATTTCCATCTCTTCGATAGGCCAGCCGCCATCATCAGTTGTCGCTTCAAGATCAATTACCAGCCAATGAGGCATCGCAGCTTTCCCGGTATCCGCGTACTGATGAGGCTGAGCGTAGCCAACCGCGGCGGTTCCGCCTAGGGACTTATTCAACCTCCAACAGAATCTGACGATTTTTCACCTGATCGCCCCGGCTGACCTGCAAGCGTTTGATCACGCCGTCGATGCCGGCTTTGAGCGGGTGTTCCATCTTCATTGCCTCCAGTACCAGGAGCAATTGGCCCTTGCTGACCTGTGCGCCTTCGCTGACCAACACATCGACGATCGCCCCGTCCATCGGCGCTTTCAGGGTCCCACAACTGGCGGCGGCCTGGCCACGCACCGGTGCCAGCGTCTGGTCTTGCAGCACCAGGGCGCCAGGACGGGTGCCCAGCCAGAGCTGGTCGTGGGCCAAGGCATAGGCACAACGCCGGCGGATACCATCGAGCTCCAGATAGGCTGAGTGCGGGCTGATCTCCAGCAACTTCAGGTGCAGTGTTTGCGCGGCCACCTCAATGCGCAACTGACCTTCGGCCAGCACCGTTATCTGCGCAGACCAACGGGCATCCTGCAGGCCGATCTGCAGTTGCAGCGGGGCACTGGCATTGTTGCGCCAGCCCGTGAGCCCTGCGCCGTGCACCTGGGCGGACTGCTGGTAGAACAAGGCCGCGGCGATTGCCAGTTCTTCGGCGTTGGGGGTGTGGGGGTGCAGGCTTGGGTGAGCGCTGAAATGCTCGGGGATAAAGTCGGTACTGAACTCGCCAGCGATGAACTGCGGATGGTCCAGCAGGGCGGCGAGCAAGCGCTGATTGGTCTGCACCCCCAGCAGGACCGTGTCTTCGACTGCCCGCAACAGTTTGCGCCGCGCCTCTTCGCGAGTAGCGCCGTAAGCGATGATTTTTCCCAGCATGGGGTCGTAGAACGGGCTGACTTGTTGCCCTTCGAGCAGGCCATGGTCAATGCGCACACCCTCTTGCAGCGCCGGCAACCAGTGATGGACGCGCCCGGTCTGCGGCATGAACGCCTGCGCCGGGTCTTCGGCATACAGGCGCACCTCCATGGCATGCCCCTTGAGTTCGACCTGTTCCTGGCGCAACGGCAGGGGTAATCCAGCGGCGACCTGCAGTTGCCAGGCCACCAGGTCGAGACCGGTGATCAGTTCGGTAACCGGATGTTCGACCTGCAACCGGGTGTTCATTTCGAGGAAGTAAAAGTGCCCCCGGCTATCGAGCAAGAACTCCACGGTGCCGGCACCGACATAATTGACCGCGCGCGCCGCCTTCAGTGCGGCTTCGCCCATGGCCTGGCGCAGCTGTGGGGTCATCACCGGGCAAGGCGCCTCTTCGATGACTTTCTGATGGCGGCGCTGGATGGAACAGTCACGCTCGCCGAGATAGATCAGGTGGCCGTGTTGATCGCCGAACAACTGGATTTCAACGTGGCGCGGAGCGATCAGTGCCTGCTCCAGAATCAGCTCGGCGCTGCCAAAGGCATTCAGGGCCTCGGAACGCGCGGTGCGCAGTTGCTCCACTAGCTGGTCGGCCTCGTGCACCAGGCGCATGCCGCGTCCACCACCACCGGCGCTGGCCTTGATCATCAAGGGATAGCCGATGCGCTCGGCTTCGCGCGCCAGGGTCTGATCGTCCTGCTCTGCGCCCTGGTAGCCGGCGATGCACGGCACGCCCGCAGCGAGCATAGCGATTTTCGACAGGCGTTTGCTGCCCATCAGTTCGATGGCCTCGGGGCTTGGGCCGATAAAGGTCAGCCCGGCGTCGGCGCAGGCTTGGGCGAACGGCGCGTTTTCCGAGAGGAAACCGTAGCCGGGATGGATCGCGTCGGCCCCGCTGCGTCGTGCTGCGTCGAGAATCGCCTGGGCATTGAGGTAGGACTGGGCCACCGCAGCAGGGCCGATGTGCACGGCTTCGTCGGCCAGTTGCACATGCAGGGCGTCGGCATCCGCATCGCTGAAGACGGCCACGGTGCGATAGCCCAGGGCCTGGGCGGTGCGCTGGATGCGGCAGGCAATTTCACCGCGGTTGGCGATGAGAATTTTGCGCAGGGTCGGCATGGTCGGGTTCCCATTGGTGAGTGCGGAGTCGGTAAGGGCCTGCTTGCGATGTTGTCAGGGCGCCCAACCTGGTTTGCGTTTCTGGACAAACGCCAGGGTGCCCTCGACGCCTTCTGCGCCTGTCACTGCAGCGCTGAACCACTCGGCGGCCTGGTCGAGCAATGGCCCCAACGGTTGTTCGGTGCTGGCCAGCAGCAGGGCCTTGGTCGCGGCATTGGCCTCTGGCGCGCAGCACAGGACGTGCTCGAGTACCGCGTCCAGGCGTTCGGCCAAGGCTTGCGCATCCTGCTCGACAAAATGCACCAGGCCCAGGCGCCGTGCCTCGTGCCCGTCAAAACGCGCCGCCGTCAGGGCCAGGCGCCGGGCCTGAGTCAGGCCGATGCGCCGGACCACAAAGGGCGCGATCTGCGCCGGTAGCAGCCCCAGGCTGGTTTCCGGCAGACCGAATTGTGCCTTGTGGTCGGCCAGGGCAATGTCGCTGACACAGGCCAGGCCCAGGCCGCCGCCGAGTACCGCGCCCTGCAACACACAGATCAGCACTTGAGGCGCGTGCTGGGCTTCTTCCAGCAACGCGCCGAAGGCCCGGTTCAGTTCCCGGTAAGCGTCTGCGCCCTGGGCTCGGGCGTTGGCCATGTCTTTCAAGTCGCCGCCGGCACAGAAATGCCCGCCGGCACCGCCCAAGACCAGTGCGCGTACCTGCCGGTCATCGCGGACCGCCGCCAGCACCGCACGTAACTCGGCCACCATCCGCAGGCTCATGGCGTTGCGGCAATCGGCGCGGTTCAGGGTGATGTGCAGCACGCCACTGTGCAGTTCCAGCAAGAGGGTCTGGCAATCGGGCAGGGTGCTCATTTTTTCTTCCCGGGCAGGGTACCCATCAGCTTGCAGATAATCCCCAGCATGATTTCGTCGGCACCGCCGCCGATCGACACCAGGCGCACGTCGCGGTAGGCGCGGGCCACCGGGTTGTCCCACATGAAGCCCATGCCGCCCCAGTACTGCAGGCAACTGTCGCTGACTTCCCGGCCCAGGCGACCGGCCTTGAGCTTGGCCATGGACGCCAGGCGGGTGACGTCCTGGCCTTTGACGTACTGCTCGGTGGCTTGATAGACCAGCGCCCGCAGGCACTCGATCTCGGTGGACAGTTCGGCCAGGCGGAAGTGGATGACCTGGTTGTCGATCAGGGCATTGCCGAAGGTCTTGCGTTCCTTGCAGTACTCGATGGTGCTGTCGACGCAGTACTCCAGGCCCTTGATCATGTTGGCCGCGCCGAACAGGCGTTCTTCCTGGAACTGCAGCATCTGCATCATGAACCCGGCCCCTTCGTGGCCGATGCGGTTACGTTGCGGCACGCGCACGTCATCGAAGAATACCTGGGCAGTTTCCGAGCTGCGCATGCCCAGTTTGTCCAGGTGCGAGCCGAGGCTGACGCCCGGCGTGTTCATCGGCACCATGATCAGCGACTTGTTGATGTGCGCCTTGTCGTCGGAAGTGTTGGCCAGCAGGCAGATGAAGTCGGCACTCGGTGCGTTGGTGATCCACATCTTGCTGCCGTTGATCACGTAGTCGTCGCCGTCCTTGCGCGCGGTGGTCTTCAACCCGGCGACATCGGACCCGGCGCCGACTTCCGAGACGCCAATGCAGCCGACCTGTTCGCCGCTGATGGCCGGACGCAGGAACTCCTCGCGCAGTTCATCGGAGCCGAAGCGCGCCAGCGCCGGGGTGCACATGTCGGTCTGCACGCCGATGGACATGGGGATCCCGCCACAGTGAATGGTGCCGAACTCTTCGGCCGCGACTATCGAATAGCTGTAGTCCAGGCCCATGCCGCCGAATTTTTCCGGTTTGCTGATGCCCAGCAGGCCGAGTTCGCCGGCCTGGCGAAAAATCTCGTGGATCGGGAAGCGCCCGGCCTTCTCCCACTCATCGACGTAGGGGTTGATCTGGCTGTCGACAAACTGGCGCACGGTACGGCGCAGGGCTTCGTGTTCCTGGGTAAAGATCATTGTTGTTCTCCTTTGGCCGGGCTAGAACCGGGCGACACCAAAACTGTTGGGATGCAGCTGACGAACCTCGGCCTCCTGGCAAATATCCAGCAGGTAGCCCAGCAGCGTGCGGCTGTCCCGTGGATCGATCAGCCCGTCATCCCACAGGTTGGCACTGGCGTATAGGGCGGTGGACTGGCTGTCGAGTTTCTGTGCGGTGACCTGCTCCAGCATGTCGAGCATCTTCGGGTCCGGGACCAGGCCATCCTTGAGCTGCCTGGCCTCGGTGACAATACGCAGCACCTTGCCGGCCTGGGCGCCGCCCATTACCGCAGTGCGGCTGTTGGGCCAGGCGAAGATGAACCGCGGATCGAGTCCCCGGCCGCACATCGCGTAGTTGCCGGCACCGTAGGAGCCGCCGACCACCAGCGTCAGCTTCGGCACCCGGGCATTGGCCACGGCCTGAATCAGCTTGGAGCCATGCTTGATCACCCCTTGCTGTTCCGACTCGGTGCCGACCATGAAGCCGGTGGTGTTGTGGAAAAACAGCAGCGGAGTCTGGCTCTGGTCACACAGCTGGATGAACTGCGCCGCCTTGCTCGCGCCTTGCGGGGTGATCGGGCCGTTGTTGCCGATAAAACCACAGGGCCGGCCCTGGATTTTCAGATGACCACACAGGGTCTGCTGGTCGAACTCGCCCTTGAACTCGAGGAAGCGCGAACCGTCGGCGATACGCGCGATGATTTCGCGCACGTCGTAGGGTTTTTTCGGATCGGTGGGAATCAGTCCCAGCAGATCCTCGATGGGGTACAGCGGCTCATCGAAGTCGGTGCGGGCGGGCAGTGGCAGACGGGCATTCCACGGCAACAGGCTGACGATCTCGCGCACCAGGCGCAGCCCATCGGCATCGTTCTCGGCCAGGTACTCGGCGGTGCCGGCGGTCTGCGCGTGCATTTCGGCGCCGCCCAGGGCCTCATCGGTGGCGATTTCCCCGGTGGCAGCCTTGAGCAGCGGAGGGCCGGCGAGAAACAGCTTGGCCTTGCCGCGCACCACCACCACGTAGTCCGAAAGCCCGGGCTGATAGGCTCCACCAGCGGTGGCCGAGCCGTGCACCACGGTAATCTGTGGCAACCCCATGGCCGACATCCGCGCCTGGTTGGCAAAGCTGCGCGCGCCTTCGACAAAAATCTCTGCGGCGTAGTTGAGGTTGGCGCCGCCGCTTTCGGCGAGGGTGATCACCGGCAGTTTGTTTTCCATGGCGATCTGCTGCAGGCGCAGGGATTTTTTCAGGCCGCTGGGGGAAATGGTCCCGCCCTTGATCGCGCTGTTGTTGGCCACCACCAGTACCCGCACCCCGGACACATAACCAATCCCGGCGATCAAGCCGCCGCCTGCCTGGCTACCGTCTTTGTCGTCGTGCAATTTATAGCCGGCCAGGCTCGCCAGTTCGAGAAACGGCGCGCCGAGGTCCAGTAGCAGATTCAAGCGTTCACGTGGCAGCAGTTGTCCGCGCCGGTCGAATTTCGCCTTGGCCTCGGCGGCCTTGGCCAGCAGATTACGTTCCAGTTGGCGGACCTGCTCGATGCTGGCCAGCATCGCCTCGCGGTTCTGCGCGAACTGCGGGCTGTGGGGGTCGAGTTGGGATTCGATCATGGGCATCGCTTAGTCCTCGTCCTTGAGTACATCGGGCAGGAAGGCGCGGTGAAAGCCATTGAAGGACTCGCTGTGCTGGGCCTTGTGCAATGGCCACGCCCGACTGCCGAGACTGGCTGCACCGTCGATGCGCAAGGTGCTGCCGCTGACAAAGGCGGCCGCAGGACTCAGCAGGAACACGATGGCGGCGCTGACTTCCGATTCGCTGCCAATGCGCTTGAGCGGCACATGCTCGCGCAGGGTCGGGATCACCGCCTTGAACGCGCCTTCATAGGTGTCCATGCCGCTGGACGCAATCCAGCCGGGGGCCACGGCATTGACCCGGACCCCGGCGTAGCCCCATTCGAAGGCGGCGGTCTTGGTGAAGTTGTCCATGCCCGAGCGCGCAGCCCCCGAGTGGCCCATGCCCGGCATGCCGCCCCACATGTCGGCGAGCATGTTGACGATGGCGCCCCCGGTCTTGCACATGGACTGGTTGAACACCTCCCGGGCCATCAGGAAACCGCCCACCAGGTTAGTGCGCATCACCGTCTCGAAGCCTTTCTGGGTGATCGACGCCAGTGGCGCAGGGTATTGGCCGCCGGCGTTGTTGACCAGGCCATGAATCGGGCCGTGGGTCTTGAGCAGTTCGCTGACCAGTTGCTTGACCGCTTCCTCCTCACGAATGTCGCAAGCTTGCCAACTGGCCTGGCCACCGTCGGCGGCAATTTCGGCGGCGACCTGCTGCAGTTTTTCCGCCTTGCGCCCCACCAACAGCACGTGGGCGCCAAGGGCTGCCAGTTCGTGGGCGGTGCAGCGGCCGATGCCACTGCCGCCACCGGTGACAATGATGTTTTGACCGGCAAACAGCTCGGGTTTGAAGATCGAATCAAAAGCCACGGCGACAGCCCTCTAGTTGACTTGGTCAGCGATGCTTTGCGGCACCGGAATCTGGATTTCCAGCAGTTGCTGGGCGAATGCCTTGCCTTGTGGATCGATCCGCAGGCTGGCCACGCCACCACCGCCAAGGGCATTTTCCAGGAGGAAATTGAGGCTGTGGCTGCCTGGCAGGTACCAGCGCTCGACGCGCCCCAGGAGCGGGTCGAGCACGTGGCTCATCCAGTCCACGACCACCTCGGGAGTCAGTGCTTCGGCGATCCACGGCAGGTATTCGGGGGCGCGGGCCATGACCCCGATGTTGCTGTGATTGCCCTTGTCACCGGAGCGCGCCACCGCCAGTTTCACCAGTGCCACGCTGGCATCGGCACGGCCTTGGGGTTTGGGGGCAATAAAGGGCAAGGGCAGGTCAGCGCTGTCGAGGTGATCGAGGGCGGGCAGGGTGCAAGGGTGGCGCTGGCCTTGCAGGTCGATCTGCAGGGTGCAGGCGTTTTTGTCGATGAGGAACGAGAACAGGCGGATCAGCGGGTAGACCGTAGGACGGCCGCCGACAATGCCGGTCAGGCCCGGCGCCATGCCGGTGGCAGCCTGGGCGATTTCCCGGGAGAACAGGATCAGTGCCTGTTTGTTCGGATGCCGTACCGCGAGCTTGATCACCACTTCGCGGCTGTCCTGGCGTTGCCCGTGAGGACCATAGGTGGCCTCGCTGCCGAGCAGTTCGATGTGCACTTCGCTATAGGGTGCCCAACCGCGCTGACTGAACATTTGCCCGGTCTTGTTGATGATCGCCTCGCTCACCCGGCGCGCCTTGGCCACGGCGTCGATCCCGGCAATCAAGCAACTGGCGGTGCAACGGAAACCATCCGGGTAGGTGGCGCTGACCTTGTACTGCGCCGGTGCCGGAAAGCCTTTGGCGCCGTGGACCTGGACCCGGTTCGGGCCCTGCTGCTGGAGTTTGACCTGGCTGAAATCACAGATTACGTCCGGCAGCCGGTAGGCCCGTGGATTACCGATTTCGTAGAGCAATTGTTCGCCCACGCTCAAGGGCGTGACCAAACCACCGGAGCCTTCGGGTTTGCTGACAATGAACTGGCCGTCGGCGCTGAACTCGACCACGGGGAAACCGATGTGCTCGTAGTCCGGCACCTGCTGCCAATCGGTGAAGTTGCCGCCGGTGCACTGTGCGCCGCACTCGATGATGTGCCCGGCCAGTGCTGCCTGGGCCAGGCGGTCGTAGTCGTGCCACGCCCAGCCGAACTCATGCACCAGTGCTGCGCTGACCACCGCGCTGTCCACGACTCGCCCGGTGATGACCACGTCCGCCCCCAGGCGCAGGGCTTCGACAATGCCGGGAGCGCCAAGGTAGGCGTTGGTCGATACGCAGACGGGCGGCAGGGGCGCTGCGCTGAACATCTCGCGCACGCCACTGGCGGCCAATTGCTTGAACTGCGGTTGCAGGTCATCGCCCAGCAGGACGGCGATCTTCAGAGGCACGCCGGCCTGGTCGCAGGCGCGCTGCAAGGCGGCGGCGCAGGCCAGTGGATTGACCCCGCCGGCGTTGCTGATCACCCGAATGCGCTGTTCGGCGATCTGCCCGAGCAACGGACTGAGGACCTCGACGAAGTCGCTGGCGTAGCCGGCCTGGGGATCCTTCATGCGCGCCCCGGCCAGCAATGACATGGTGATTTCTGCCAGGTAGTCGAAGACCAGATAGTCCAGGGCGGCGCCTTCCACCAGTTGAGCGGCAGCGGTCGAGGTATCCCCCCAAAAGGCACTGGCACATCCGATACGAACCGTCTTGTTCATGGCAAGCCTCCGACAGAAGTGTTTCGAGACTACCAAGCAAGCGCTTGGTTTGTAAATCCCGGGCAGGACTTTTACCCGAGCGCTTGCTTGGTTTCCTTCGGCGGCTTAAATTGCCCGCGCCAGCCACGGCATTTGTGGTGTGTGCATTGGGTTCGAGCGACTGTAGGAGAGAATGGGTGGACGAGCAAAAAGCTCTGCTGGTAATGCGCGAGTTGGTCGATAACGGGCAACTGACCGATCCGGACAGCGCTCGCGGCAAACTGCTGCAGATGGCGGCCCACCTGTTTCGCAACAAGGGCTATGAACGCACTACGGTGCGCGACCTGGCCAGTGCGGTAGGGATTCAGTCCGGCAGCATTTTTCATCACTTCAAGAGCAAGGACGAAATCCTGCGCGCGGTGATGGAGGAAACCATTCGCTACAACACCGCGTTGATGCGCGCCGCCCTGGCGCAATCCACCAGCGTGCGCGAGCGAGTCCTGGCGCTGATCCGCTGCGAGTTGCAGTCGATCATGGGCGGCAGCGGCGAGGCGATGGCGGTGCTGGTCTACGAATGGCGCTCGTTGTCCGAAGGCGGGCAGGCCCAGGTGCTGGCGCTGCGCGACATTTACGAGCAGATCTGGCTGCAGGTACTGGGAGAAGCCAAGGACGCGGGGCTGATACGCGGGGACCTGTTCATCACCCGTCGTTTCCTCACCGGTGCATTGTCCTGGACCACCACCTGGTTTCGCCCCGATGGCAGCATGAACCTCGATCAGTTGGCCGATGAGGCGTTGATTCTGGTGCTGACGCAAGCATGACGATTTGGGCAAAACGCATTAAATAGCCACCATCGCGTTGTCTTAGTGGGCGAAACCGCCTAGCTTAATCCAGGTGGGTCTATTTTCAGGGGTGGTGTTGGTTGATGTATTCGCCAGTTCGGATGGCTTCGCGGATGTTGTTGATGGCGCTAGGTGCGCTGTCGGTAGCGCCGAGTTCGGCCGCACAACTGGTGCGCATCGGCGCGGCGCATTTCCCGCCTTACACCATTCGCCCGGAAACCGGCGCCGATACCGGTCTTCTCGCGCAATTGATCGTCGCCCTCAACCAGTTGCAGGGCGACTATCAATTTGTCCAGGTGCCCACCTCCATTCCGCGCCGCTTCGGTGATTTCAAGCAGGGCCGGATCGACGTGGCTATCTTCGAGAATCCCCAGTGGGGCTGGAAGGATGTCCCGCACACCGCCGTCGACATGGGCCTGGAGGATGCGGAGGTGTTCGTCTCGCAACTGCTCCCTGAGCGCGCGCAAAGCTATTTTTCCGATCTGCAGGACAAACGCCTCGCGCTGTTCAATGGCTATCACTATGCCTTTGCCGACTTCAATTCCGACACCCGCTACCTCGCCAGCCGCTACAACGTGACGCTGACGTATTCCCACGACAGCAACCTGCTGATGGTGCTGCGCGGTCGTGCCGACATCGCCCTGGTTACCCGCTCGTTCTTGAGTGACTACGTGTTGCGCAACGAACAGGTCGCCTCCCACTTGCTGGTGTCCGAGCGGGTTGATCAGGTCTATCACCATTACGCCCTGATCCGTCCGCAGGCACCGCTCAGTGGCGAAGCGTTCGGCAAGATGTTGCAGGGCCTGCGGGATAACGGCCAGATGCTGAAGATTTTCCAGCCTTACAAGATTGCGCTCGTCGCTGTGCCCCAGGGCTGAAATCAACTCATCACTCTGCGAGGTCGGGGGGAGGGATTGGTCAGCGGCGGGCGAAGGTATCGCTGAGGGTGTCCGAGACCTTGCGACAGTGCACCAGCGCATCGCGGATCATGAAGTTCACCAGGGTCGGCGAGACCTCCAGTTCCTTGGCGATATCTTTTTGTGGCACGCCGTGCAGGCGATACATCTCGAAGGCGTAGCGGGTCCGGCTGGGCAATTCGCCAAGGGCATCGGCGATGTTTTCCAGGACGCGGAAGTTGATGTGCGAGGTTTCCGGTGAAGCACCCTGGATGACCACATTCAAGCCTTCTTCTTCACTGCCCGAGTACTTCTGCTCCAGGGCCTGTTTGCGGTAGTGATCGATCGCCAGGTTGCGCACGATCTGAAACAGGTAGCTGAGCTGGGCCTTGAACGAAGAGGTGATCTGGGGCGCCGATTGCAAGCGGAAGAAAGCGTCTTGCACCACGTCTTCGGCACGCGACCGGCAACCCGTAATGCGTGCCGCAGTCTTCACCAGCATCAGCCGGTTGTCGACGAACGCCTGGAGTAAGGATGAGTCGCAGCTGTCTGTGGAAACGGATTGCGCCATGGAAGTCACCTCGCTGCAAAAAGTTAGTGGGACGACCAGCGCTTCGGATCCGTCCTACGCATTGAGCGACAAGCTAGGCTAGATGATAATAATTGTCAATTGAGAGGAAGAATTAATTCCGTTTGACTTTCGCCGACAAGCTCACGCTGACACGCTTTGAGTTGCGGCGCTGGCTGCCCCGCCAGGATCAATTCGCTCGTTGCTCCATCCGTTCGTATGGGGCAATTGCGTCCTGGTTACGTCCTGCTTGCCAAGCCCGCGCTTGAACACATCGACGGCCTGTTCGCGGTAGGTCGGGTCTCGATCCGACCTGCCGCGAAGTCGTTACAGAGGACTTATTTTTGTTTGAAGTACCAATGGGTATCATCGGTATCAATGCCTAATCCGTTGAGCTTTTCCTCTACGTACTTCAAACATAATCCTCCATCGGGTTGATAGTGGCCGGAGGCGTCATTGACGCTAGCGATAACGTCTCGCAAGGCAATACCATCGTTGACACTCTCTATTCTGAATTCGCCTGCGCAGATGACCGGTCGTCCACTGCCCAGTTGGCTATGCCTGATGTAGTCGTTTCGCGACTCATGTTTCCAACGCCTGTAGATAATTGCACCCTCTGGGGTATACACCCAGGTGTAACTATCGTTGGGGGTGTTTGGCGTTAGTACTTCTGTCTGTCGGTCTTTCAACAGTTCGCCCAGCAGCCTTCCATCGACCATGCCGACCAGTTGGCCTGTGCCCTCGATAGTCGAGGGATCGTAGGTTCGCCATGATTTGATATCGCCGATCCAGGGCATCCAGCGCACGGGATAGGTTTGGGTGTTGATATCGACGGGACGATTGTCGGAGTTGCTCCAGTCTGACCAATTGATATGTCCAGCCCAAACCTGCTGGAGATGTGAGGAAGAGGCATGCAGCCACTGATGAATTTGTTTGAAGGAACGGTTAGTGAAAACGCCATTGGCGGTCAGTATCAGCGACTCTAGCTCCCAGTTGTCGCTGGCGATGGGGTGAGCAATAGGTACTTGGTGCAGGGAGATATTTTGCAGTTCACTGATGTGAATGCTTTGTTTTCCGAACAGGCGGGAAATATCAATGTCAACGCTAATGATTTCACCCACCCTGGGGGCGTCGGAAAACAACTGGAAGTTATTATGATGGCCCATGCTTATGTATACTTTGTCATCGGTGCCTGCCCAGTTTTCCTCGGCTATTTTTGCAGATATTCTGAGTTCGCTGATATTGGCGCTGCGTTCAAAGTTGCGTGTGTAGTCGCTGATGCTGTTCATTGTATGAGCTCTACTTTTCAATGGGTTTTTGAAGCCCTGAAAGTAGTATTTTTATTGGTGGAAGTCTTTGTGGGTGTTTTACAGTTTGTTAGTGTTGCTTTTCATCTTTGGAATGCAGTGAAGGATTAACTTGCGCTCGGTGTTTTAGACTAATTGTTAAAGCCGTCGAACCATTGGGGGAGATCATCGCGTGTAAGCCGGTTGTGAGTTTGAGATAGCCATTACTGCAGATCGCGGTCGTGGTTTCTGTTGTCGGGGGCTCTGTAATATCTACTGTTAAGGCTTGAATTGACGGAGGTACCCGGGCGGGACAGTCTTTGCGGGCATTTTTTCAACAGAGCCTACGCAGGAGATACAGGATGCCCTTCGTTACTATTGATGGTGAGCCCCTTTACTATGTTGATCAGGGCACAGGCCCTGCCGTGCTCCTGGCTGGAAGCTACTTGTGGGACCATGCCATGTGGGCGCCGCAGATTGCCGCGTTGTCCTCACACTATCGGGTGATTGCCCTGGATTTGTGGGGGCACGGGGAGTCCGGGACGCTGCCGCAGGGAACCGCTTCACTCAATGACCTGGCGCGCCAGGCACTGGCGTTACTCGATCACCTGGGCATTGAGCGTGTCGCACTGGTGGGTCTTTCAGTGGGCGGAATGTGGGGAGCGCGCCTGGCCCTGTCGCACCCGCAACGCATAAGCGCCCTGGTACTGATGGACACGTACCTGGGGGCTGAGCCCGAAGCCACTCGGCAATACTATTTCTTACTGCTCAAGCAGATTGAGGAGGCGGGTGCAATTACACCGCAGATCCTCGATGTCGTGGTGCCAATCTTCTTCCGGCCGGGAATCGACCCGCAATCAGCGTTGTATCGACAGTTGCGCGACTCATTGGCCGCGCTGCCAGCCGAACGGCTGCGCAGGAGCATCGTGCCGCTGGGGCGTATCACCTTCGGTCGCGAAGACATGCTGGCGCGCCTGAATCAATTGAGCCCGGATACGACGCTGTTGATGTGCGGGGAGCAGGACACGCCAAGGCCGCCTTCAGAAACCATGGAAATGGCCGAGTTGATCGGTTGCCCTTACCAACTGGTGCCCGAGGCGGGGCACATCTGCAATCTGGAAAACCCACAATTCGTCACCGAGGCGTTGTTGGCATTCCTGGCCAATCGTTGACGGTCCTACGTTGAAGATAATCCAGGCTCATTGCTGGCAAGCGGAGCTTGCCAGCGAAAAGGCTGCCGAGTCTTGCAATGTCGTTGAGAGCGGTGGGTTATTTCGGCCCGAGTATCGCGGCCAGTTTTGCCGGCGACGGCGCGCCTTGTTGCTGTTGCAGTTCGCCCTTGGCGTCCAGGTAGAAAATCGCCGGGGTGGCGGACAGTTCGAGTTCGTCCATCAACTGCAAGTTGGCGTCGAGCTTGGCCTGCACGTCTGCCGGGATGGTTTTCAGCGCCTTGAGGGTGCTTTGTTTGCCGGCCTTCTCGTGGGCGTCCAAGGCCTTGCTTGGGTCTTTGCTGGCCAGCAGGGCGGCGGATTTGCCCGGGCTGTCTTCACGGATGATGCCGACCATGATGTGTCGCAACTGCACCTTGCCGGACTTCACCCAAGGCCGTGCCTGCTCCCAGAACAGCGTGCAGTAAGGGCAGTTGGGATCGCTGAACAGGTACACCACGCGCGGTGCATCCTGGTTGCCGTCCTGAATCCAGTGGCTGGTCTCGAACTTGGCCCATACCTCCTTGGCCATCGGTGCATACACCAGTTTTTGCAGCGGCTCGGCGCTCAGGTCCTTGCCTTCGGCGTCATACAAATTGCCCAGCAATACGTGTTTGCCATCGGGTGTCAGGTACAAGGCCATGCCGCGGTTCTGGTATTGCGCGGCATACCCGCGCAGGCCGTCGGGCGCATCGAAGCTGCCAATGATTTTTGCACCCTTGGCTTCCATCTGTTTGATCGCGGCGGGCAGTTCTTCGGCCTGCACCGACGGCAGGTGCAACAGGGCAGCGCCCAGGGTCAGCGTCAGCAGGTGGCGGAGGCGGGGCATGGCAGTTTCCTTACAGAGGTGGCGGGTGCTGTGGCAGGGGTGGAGGGCTCGAAGGCTTCCAGGGCGTGGGCCAGGCTCGCATTGGACAGTTCGCCCAGGTGGCTGCTCAGCAGGCGTCCGTCCGGGCTATAGAACAGCGTGGTCGGCAGGGCCATCGAACCCACGGCCTGGCCCAGGCGGCCGCCGCGGTCGAACAGCATGTTGCTCAGGCTCAGGCCTTGGGTCTCGAGAAAGGTAGCGACGCTTTGCATGCTTTCGCCCTGGTTGACGAACAGGAACGTCAGGTCGGGGCGTTGTTGCTGGGCGTTTTCCAGCACCGGCATTTCCCGGCGGCAGGGTGGGCACCAGGTGGCCCACAGATTGATTACCAGTGGGCCGCCCTGGTAGTCGGTCAGTTGCAGGGTTTCCCCGGCGGCGTTGCGCAGGGTGATATCCGGCAGGCGCGTGCCTTGTTCGTAGATGCTCAGCGACAGGCTTGCCAGCAGCCAGAACGCCAGGCCGCTGGCGACGCCGAAACCCATCGGGCGTCGGAGCCCGGGTCGCCGCCAGCCGCGATACAAGGCGGCCAGCAACAGCACGATCACCCCCGGCCAGGCGAGGAAGCCGCCGTCGCGCAGGTCGATGATCTGCCAGGGATCGTTGCGGTAGTGGGGCCAGTACCACGCGACAAAAGCCAGGCGCGCCGCCAGCATGCCGAGCATGAACAGGCCGAACAGCACCGACTCGGGGTTATCTCCGCCACGCTTGGCCACCCGCCAGCCGACAAAGGTCGCCAGTGCCAGGGCACTGATCAGCAGCAGGTGATTGAGGGCGATGGCGAAGGTACCGAGGGTGAAGGTCAGCATCAGCGCGCGTCCCGGGTAATGTCCCAGCGCTGCAGGAAACCGGCGGCATCGACCTCGCCGGTAATGCGCTGGCTGCGACGCTCGACACCGTCGGCACCGATCCACAACAGGCTGGGTGGCCCCGGAACCTTGTAGCGAGCGAGCAGTTCGCGGCTGGCAGGGTTGTCGGCGGTCACGTCCAGGCGCAGCAGACGCACTTCCTTGAGGGCCTCCATGACCTGGGGTTTGCCGAATACCTGTTTCTCCATGATCTTGCAGGACACGCACCAGTCGGCATAGTAGTCCAGCAGCACCCATTGGCCCTGGGCGCGGGCATCGTCGAGCTGGCGTTGCAACTCGGCGGGCTCCTTGACGGTGATGAAGGCATCGTGGGCGGTCGGCGCAGCGATCGCGCTGGAGCTCGGCGCGCGATACACCTGCAACGGATTGAACAGGTCGTCGCTGCCACCGGCGGCCCCGATCAGCAGCAGGCTACCCCACAACCCGGACAACAGGGCCAGGCCCCCGAACAGGTGGGTGGCGCGACCAAAACCTTCGGTCTGGCGCCAGGCGCTGTAGGCGATGACCAGCAACAGTCCACCCCACAACCCGACCCACAGCACCGGGTCCAGCACTGGGCGCACCATCACCAGCGCGGTACCCAGGAACAGGAAGCCGAAAACCCCCTTGAGCAGGTTCATCCAGGCGCCGGGCTTGGGCAGGAATCGATTGCCAACGGTCACCAGCAGCAGCAGCGGCAAACCGATGCCCAGGCCCATGCTGAACAGGATCAGCCCGCCGTGCAGGGCATTGCCGCTCTGGGCGATGTACAGCAGGGCGCCGGCCAGCGGTGCGGTCATGCACGGCCCCACGAGCAAGCCGGACAGCGCACCGAGGATGCCCGCGCCGACCAGGCTGCCGCCACCTTGCTTGCGACTGGCATTCTCCAGGCGATCACGCAGGGCGGCCGGCAGTTGCAGTTCGAAGAAGCCGAACATTGGCAACGACAGCAGCACGAAGATCACGGCAAAACTGCCGAGCAGCCAGGCGTTCTGCAACAGGGCCTGTAAATTGGCCCCCAGCAGGGCGGCCAGGACCCCCAGCGCGGCATACACCAGCGCCATGCTCACCACGTAGCTGCCGGCCAGGGCAAAGCCGCGCTTGGCGCTGGCTCCGCTGCCAACCACCAGGCCGGCGAGAATCGGCAGCATTGGCAACGAGCAAGGGGCGAAGGCCAGGAGCAGGCCCAGGCCGAAGAACACCAGCAGGCTCCAACCCAGGGCGTGTTGTTGCAGGCCGCTGGCCAGGGCCTGGTCCGGCGCCTCACTGGCGTTGGCTTGCGCCGCGCCGCCACCGAGGTCGACCACCTGGGTCTGTGGTGGGTAACACAGGCCGGCATCGGCACAGCCCTGGAAGCCGACCTTGATCTGACCGGTGGCGCCGGCCGGGATCTTCAGTTCCAGTCCTTGGCGGTAGACCTGCTGGTCGCCAAAGAACTCGTCGCTGTGGGCCTCGCCCTCAGGCAATGCCGGCTTGTGGGCCTCGGCCAGGCCGTTGAAGCTCATGCGCTTCTGGTACAGGTAGTAACCGTCGGCTATCTGCCAGAACAGTTGGGTTTCGCCCGACTCAAGACGCTCGGAGGTAAAAACGAAGGCTTTGCCGACGGGCAGGAAATCGGGTTTGGTCTCGAACGGGTTCGACGCGGCCTGGGCCAGGCTGGCAAAAAAAACCAGGAACAGTAAAAACAGACGACGCATGAGCAAGCCTTATACCGGTGCAATTTGGATGCACCATGAGGGGTGACGATTAACCGATGATTAACCGCGTTATCCTTGTGGCAACGGCGGGCGGTGCATAATGTCCGCTTAATCCGTCGCCTTCTTAATCAACATTTTTCTACAGGTCTCACCATGCATGTACTTGTCTGTGAAGATGATGAGCTGATTGCCAGCGGCATTGTAGCCGGCCTGACCGCTCAGGGCCTGACCGTCGAGCATGTGGCCACGGCATCTGCGGCCCGGGCCATGCTCAAGGTTGCCGAGTTCGATGTGATGGTGCTCGACCTTGGGTTGCCGGACGAAGACGGCCTGAAACTGCTGCAGCAGTTGCGCCACCAGGGCCTGGAGATTCCGGTGCTGATCCTGACTGCCCGGGACTCGGTCACCGACCGCGTCGACGGCCTGCAAGCCGGTGCCGATGACTACCTGCTCAAACCCTTCGACCTGCGCGAACTGGCCGCGCGCTTGCACACCCTGCTGCGCCGGGTTGCGGGGCGCAGCGTCAACCTGATCGAGCATGGCGCCCTGAGCTATGACCCCAGCAGCCGGGAAACCCTGTTGGCCGGCCAGCCGGTGGACCTCTCGCGTCGCGAGCAAGCGCTGTTGCAAGCGCTGCTACATAACCGCGGCCGGGTGCTGTCGACCGAGCAACTGAAGGACAGCGTGTACGGTTTCAACGACGAGTTGGAGAGCAACGCGCTGAACGTACATATCCACCATTTGCGCAGCAAACTCGGCAAAGGCATCGTTGAAACCGTGCGCGGCCTGGGCTATCGCCTGGGGCCGGCGGATGGGGCAGGGCCAAGCAAGTGATGAGTCTGCGCCTGCGCCTGAGCCTGACCCTCGGCGCCGCATTTGCACTGATCTGGGCCCTGGCCGCGGCCTGGATGCTCAGTGACCTGCGCAACCAGATGATGTTTTCCCTCGACCAGCGTCTGGTGGCGTCGGCGCGCATGGTAGCCGGGTTGCTGGAGCAGTTGCCGAGCCTGCCGAGCAAGGGCGAGGGCACCCATTTCAGCGCCGAACAACTGAACGTGCCTGGGGGTATGGCCTGCCAGGTCAGCTCGTTGCGCGGCGAAATTCTGGCCCGCAGCCACAATCATCCCGAACAGGCGCTGGAAGCCGAGAAGATGGGCTTCCACGACCAGATGATCGACGGCGCTCCGTGGCGCAGCTTCACCCTGGCTCGGGGCGATGTGCGGATCACCACGGCGGATCGGCAGATCGAGCGCGAGGCCCTGAACATGTCGATTCTGCTGGCGGCCTCGGTGCCGGTGGCGGTGGCGCTGCTCGGCTGCCTGTGCCTGTTGTGGCTGGGGATCGGCCAGGGCCTGGCACCGCTCAACCGTCTGCGCGAAGCCTTGATGCGGCGCAATGCCGACTCGCTGGAACCCTTGCAATTGCAGGCATTTCCCAGTGAATTGAAGCCGTTGCTGGAAACCCAGAACCAACTGTTCCAGCGTATCGGCAAGGCCATCGAACGCGAACGGCGCCTGACCGGCGATGCCGCCCATGAGCTGCGCAGTCCACTGACGGCGATCAAGACCCATCTGCAAGTGGCGCGCATGACCGAGGGCGCGGCCCGCGACCAATCCCTGGCTCGTGCGGAGGAGGGTGCCGATCGTCTGCATCGGACCCTCGAGCAGTTGTTGCTGTTGGCACGGGTCGAGGGCAGCCTGTCGTTCGACGACGGCGTGCAGTGCAATGCCGAGCAGGTCGCCCGCCTGGCCATCCAGGACGCGTCCAGCGGTGATCGCCGGCGGATCCAGTTGCATGTGCCGCCGGGTTGTTCCCAGGCACCGCTGCAGATGCCCGCGGTATTGGCGATTGCCGCCTTGCGTAACCTGCTGGACAACGCGCTGCGGCATACACCCGATGACGGACCGGTGGAGCTGAGCCTGGAAACCACTGCTAATCGAGTGCGCTTCCAGGTCCGCGACCATGGTCCGGGAATCGCCGACGATGACCTGCAGCACCTGACCCAGCGCTTCTGGCGCAACGGCGGGAGCACCGGTTGTGGCCTGGGGTTGGCGATTGTCCAGGCAATTGTCCAGCGCTGCGAATGTGTCCTGCACTTCGACAGCCGTCCTGATGGCTTGCGCGTCGAGCTGACCATGCCGCTCCAGGCCTGACCCCAGGCCCGTAGGAGCAAGGCGTGCCCGCGAAGCAATTGATGCCCCCCGAGCCCGTTGATTCTTCGGTTCAACGGGCTTTTTCGTGTTTGCGCTTCAGGCGCCGTGCTTGATGGCCTGCAAGGTGTAACTCAGCGGCAGGCGCCAAGGTGCCTGCTTGAGGTGGTATTCACCTTGTTCATCGCGGCTCATCTGCCCTGGCAGGGCGTCCCAGGGGATACTCTGATGCTCGACCAATCCGCTAATGGCCAGTCCGTGGTTCAGCAGTGCGCTGATGATCTCCCCCAGGCCGTGGTTCCACTCATGGGTCAGTGTGGCCTTGAGTGAAACGTCGGTATCGACGTAGGTGCTGTCGTCATCCCACACCAGCGGAGTCTCGCGCTCGAAGTAGGGTTGTTCGATGGACAACAGGTCCGCACGGCTTTCATTCAGTGACCAGAGCACTGGATGCCCTTCGCGAATGAACAGCCGGCCACCGGGCTTGAGCAAGCCACTGACCGTGCGCGCCCAGGCGTCGATGCTCGGCAGCCAGCACAATGCGCCGATGCCGGTGTAGACCAGATCGAAGGAGGCCGCGGGCAATACGGAGCAGGCGTTGTAGACATCCGCTTCGACATAGTCGATCCGTGTGTTACAGCGCAGGGCCAGGGAGCGCGCCTGGACCAGGGCCGCGGGGGAAAAATCCAGTCCGCTCATCTGCGCGCCCAGACGGGCCAGCGACAGGGTATCGGTGCCGATGTGGCACTGCAGGTGCACCCCGCGCAGCCCGCGGATGTTGCCCAGCAATGGCAGGTCGAAGCGCACCACCTGCGACAGATGATCTGCGGCCTCGACGAAGGCCTGGGTCGCGTAGTCCCTGGAGGCCGCATGGAGCGGGGCGCGCTCGTCCCAGTTGGCCTTGTTCAGCGAGATATAGTCACTCATGGTGAAGACCCCATCCTGGTCGGTCCTGATTATGTGCGGGGCAGACTAGCACCGGCAGGGACGGGGTTTCTTGAGGGATTTTGTAAGCGCGGGCACCGGGGCCCGCGCAATCAGGCGGGGCGCTTCAGGACTTCTGCAGCAGGGCGTTGAGTACTTGTTCGATGTTGCCGGACAGTTCGGCCACCGGGTCCACCCCCTCGGTACTCAGGACCAGCAGTTGGCTGCCAGCGGCAGTTATGGCGGCCTGCAGGGCGGCCGACGGCTGGCGATGATGCAGCACCAGTGCCACGTCGTTGTCCTTGAGCGTGGTACTCAGTTGTTGCAGGGCGTCGGCCGTCCACTCGTTATCGGCGCGGGCATCGACACCTACCGGCTCCAGATTGAGGCCACTGATCAGGTAAGCGAAGTGATCGCTGAGGCTGAACACGCTGAGGTTGTCTGCCTCGGCCAGTTTCGCTTCGCTGTCGGCGCTGAGCTTGAGCAGGCGCTGCTTGAGCGCAGCCAGGTTGGCCTCGATCTGCGGTTTGGCTTCTGGCACCAGGCGCACCAGGTCGGCGGCGATTACGTCAGCCATGCGCCCCATGTTGTTGGTGGCCATCCACGGTTGGCTGTTCAACCCGTCGCTGGTGCCCGGCTGGAGCGCCACGCCAGGCAGCGCGCCATCGACCGGGCGCGCCGCGTCGATTTCAATGATGCGGATATTGCTGCGTCGGGCGTTGGGGTACAGCGGGTCATCCGCCCAGATCGAGCGCAGGCCGATCACAGCATCGGCGTCCATGGACAATTTGTGCAGCGCGGGTGCGCCGCGACCGGTGAAGTAGGCGGCCTGGCGCGAGCCGGGGAGGTTGGCCGCAGCCGCCCGTTCCAGGATGATCTCGCTGCCTTCGACTAGGCTGTTGGCCAGTCCATAGGTGATGGGTAGCGAGGCCAGCACCCGCACTTTGTGGGCCGAGGTGGCCGCATGCAGCACGGTGTTGCCGACGCCGTTATTGGCCACCAGGCGCATCGGTTCGAAGCGGTCGGTGGCGAAGGTGTTGCTGGTGGCCAGGCCGCACAGGGCGATGGCCAAAGTCAGCTGACGCATGGAGAAAGCCATTTATCCAATATTCCCTTTGAGGCTGGGCACCACACCGCGCGCAATGGCGGCGAGGGCGAAGGCGATACCGGCCACCAGAATGATTGCCGCACCGGACGGAATCGGCAGGTCGAAGACAATCGGCGCGAGAATCCCGCACAGGGTGCTGATGGTGGCGATGAGCACCGAGCACCAGAAAAAGCCCTTGAGCGATTGGCTCAACAGGCGCGCCGCAGCGGCTGGAATAACCAGCAGGGCGCCCACCAGAATCGCGCCGATGACTTTTACTGCCGCCACGGTGATCAGCGTCACCAGGATCACGAACAGGTAGTCGAGAGTCTTCACCGCCACCCCGCGAACGGCTGCTAGTTGTGGGTTGAAGCTGGCCAGCATGATGCGGTTGTACAGCGGCAGGCTCAAGCCCATCACCAGCGTGCCGACGATGGCCAGCACCAGCAGGTCGTTACCGTTGACCGTCAGCACCGAACCGAACAGCACGTTCTCCAGAATGTGCACGTTGATCTTGCCGGCGAGAATCAGCAGCAGGCTCGCGCCCATGGCCAGCGACACTGAGAGAAACACCCCGATCAGGGTGTCCGGCGCCAGGCCGGTGCGGTTGCGCAGGTAGTTGAGCAGTATGCCGAACAACAGGCAGTAGCCGAACAGGCTGCCATAGGGGCCAGTGTAGGGTTCGCCGAGCAGGATGCCGATGGCCACGCCGGTCAGCGCCGCATGGCCGACGGCTTCGGAGAAAAACGCAAAGCGCTTGACCACCACCAGGGTGCCCAGGCCGCCCAGTACCGGGCCGATCAACAGGCCCGCGAGCAGGGCGTTGACCACAAACCCGTAGGCCAGCGCTTCGGGCAGATAGCCGGAAGACGCCCAGCCCTGGATCATCAAACGAAAGGCTTCGTAACTCATCACGCAGCGCTCCCGCTCGTCCGTGGGTGGGTGGAAAACAGGCTCAGCAAACGCTCCGGGGTCAGGGCCTGTTTGGGTGTGGCATCGAATAGCACCCGGCGATTGAGGCCGGTGACGCGGTCGGCCAGGCGGCCGACGGCTTCCAGGTCGTGCTCGATCCACAGCACGCTGATCCCGGATTGACGCCAGTCTCCCAGCAAACGTTCGAACACCTGGATACCGGCTTCATCGAGGGCCGACATCGGCTCATCGAGCACCAGCAACTGGGGCGCCGGGATCAAGCCCTGCGCCAGCAGAACGCGCTGGCGTTCACCGCCGGACAGCGCGCCCATGCGGCGCTTGCGCTTGTCCTGCATGCCAACCCGTTCCAGGGCTTCGCCGATGGCCACACTGTAGTGCCGGCTGATGCCGAGAAACGCCGGACGCCGCTGGCACATCGCGGCCATGAAATCGTCGACGGTCATCGGCAACCCGCGGTCGAACTCCAGGGCCTGTGGCACATAACCGATGGTCCCGGGCTCACCCGGCCATTGCAGGCTCAAGCGGCCCTGGTGGGGCATTTGCCCAAGCAGCGTCTTGATCAGAGAACTCTTGCCACCGCCGTTGGGGCCAACCAGGGCGTGCACGTTGCCGGGTTGGACCTGGAAGCTGACCTGGTCGAGGATGGTCGTGCGGCCAAGGGTCAGGCTGACGTCGGCGAACTCGATGGCGGGTCCGGCCAGTGGCGTGGTGAGGGTTTGCTGGATGGTCATGCCCCGGCCTCCTGGATCGCCCGGACCACGGTGTCGAGGTTGCCGGTCATTTCCTTTTCATATTTCTCGGCGCTGTATTCACCGTAGGAAATGTGCGACAGCGGGTAGAGTTTTACCCCCGACTCACGCTGGATGGTGTCGACATAGGCGGAGGGGAAATCCATCTCCGAGAAGATCACCTTGACGTCCAGTTCGCGCAGTTGGTCGATGGTTTTTTTCAGTTGGCTCGGGCTCGGCTCAATCCCGTGGGCCGGCTCGACCACGGCGGTCACTTCCAGGCCGAATTCGCGCAGCAGGTAGTCGTAGGCCGCGTGGACCGTGGCCACCCGCAGGTCGGCATTGGGCGCCTTGGTCAGCTTGGCCAGGGCGTCGGCCCGCATCTGCCGCAGGCGTTTGCCGTAGGCGCGGGCGTTCTGGGTGTAGGTCTTGGCGTTGGCGGGGTCAAGCTTGCCCAGCTCCCGGGCAATGTTGTTGACCTGGGCGATGGAGGCGCTGATGGACAGGAAAGTGTGCGGGTTCACCACCTTGCCTGCGCCCCGCGCGGCAATCCCGGTGGCCGCCAGCAGCGGCACGTTTTCGTTGGCCTCGATCACCTTGACGTTGGGGGTTTCGCTGGCGGCGATCATGCGGTCGGCGAAGTCGTCGTGGCCGACTCCGTTGAGCACGATTACGTCCAGGCCGGCGATGCGCTTGATGTCTTCGGCACGAGGCTCATAGGCATGGGGATTGAAGCCGGCCGGAATCAACGGCACTACTTCGGCCTTGTCGCCGACGATATTGGCCACGTAGCTGTAGTACGGATGCAAGGTGATGCCGATGCGCAGGCGCTTGGCCTCTTCGGCGCTGGCCAGGGGCATGACCACCAGGGCCAGCAGGCCTGCCAGTAGCAGGCGTGCACGGTACAGAAAACGATGGTGCGCAGATGAACTAGGCATGAGCAAACGGTCTTCTCTGGGGTAAATACGCAAATCAGTGACGATGCTGGCGAGTGACACCGGCGTCGAATTGGGCGATGACCTGCTGCCAGCCTGCGCTGATCAGCGCGGCGTCGGCCAGATCGGCAGGGGCCTGGAGGCTGGCGCTGCGGTTGAGCCAGATATCCGGTTCGGTGTTGCCGTGCGCATTCAGGCGCATCAGGAAGGAACCGGCGACACTTGGTGCCTGGCTCTGCCCGAAGTACGCGCCACTGCCCAGCAACTGCCAGGCGTGAGCGCCACGGCTGACGGAGCTGGCGTCTTGGGCGAAAGGCGCAAAACCCTCGTCGGCCAGGACTTGCGGGGTCGGCAGGGCTTGCTGCTCTTCACGCAGCAGGTGGATTTCATCGAGGGTCACCCGCAGGTCGGCATAAATGCCTTGCTCCGAGGCGCCGAGATCGCGCCGCGCATCCAGTTGATGGGTCTGCACGCTGCTGACCACCTCGGGCTCGCCACGCCAGAGCACCACGGAGCCGGCAACCGCGAGAATCGCCAGGCACAGCAACAGTACGTAGAGGGTTTCATGGCCGGCACCGGCCGGGCGGACGAGCTGTGTGGTGGGCGTACTCATGGGGCCTCGATATCCGCTTGGTCGATCTCGACCACGTGGCCTGGGCCGGCGTCGAACAAGACATAGAACTCGGATCCGGGCTTCTTGAAGGTCAGGGTCGAGTCGGCGCCGAGTTTGCCCGGCACCAGGATGGTTTCGTCATAGCCGATCACATCCAGGGTCACGCCAGGAGCGCCACTGCCATCGGAGAAGCCGCCGGTGCACTGGATCTGCTCGGCGTCGATGGCCTTGCATTCGCACATCGGGTTGTGGGCCAGCGCCTGGGCACTGAAGCCCGCGCCGAGGGCCAGGGCCAGCGCACTGCCAAGCAGGCGCAAAGGGGTCAAGCTGCGGGCAACGGTCATGGTTTGCCTCCTTGTTTGTTCAGCCAGGCGATAGTGGCCGGGGATGCTTGGGCAAGCGGCACGGCCGCCTGATGCATGCTGCCGTCCCAGCCTTCCATGGTGATCCAGATTTCGGCGTCGGTTTTGCTCTTCTCGGGGATCGGCAAGGTCGCGCCCATGCGATAGGGGGCGCCGAAGAAAATCACCCCGGCGGCGCGCAGGCTGCGGGGTTTGCCAATGCGCAGGTAAGTCGCCTTGACCTGGCCGATGCAGGATTGGCACAGCGCCGCGTTAAAGCTCTTCATGTAGCCGGCCGGGCCTGACAGTTGCGGCTCCTGATTGCGCAGTTCGGCCAGGCGCAGGCTCCAGGGGCCGACCTGGATTTCACCGACTTCCCGCTCACCCAGGCCGCTGTCGCCGCGAAACAGCGCGACGTCGGCGAAGTACTTGGGCATGAACCCCAGTGGAATCAGGAGCAGCAGGATGTTGATGTGAAAGCGCCATTTACGCCAGAACACGCTCAGGCGCGAAGGAGGGACTGCGGTGATGGCCTTGCTCACAGGTTACCCTCCGGCGAGTTGTCGTTGATGGCTGCCACTGGCTGTTCGACCTTGGCCGGGCGGGGCGTCTTGTTGCTGCGCTTCAGCGCGTGGGCGGTGGCCAGGGCGGTGCGTTTGGTCCAGATCAGCAAGCCGCTGAGCACCATCATGCTGAGGACCAGGCCGAAGAAGAACCAGATCAGTTTTATCCACAGGCCGCCGAAGTCGCCGGTGTGCAACGGGCGCATGGATTCGGTGACGAACTCCAGGCCGGTGCGGTCCGAGAGCAGCCGCGAGGCATCGATGTCGCCGTTGTAGGGGTTGATCGTGGCGGTCTGGAACATCAGCGGATACCAGCCACGGCCACCGATGTTGAGGTGGCTGTAGGCGTTGCTCGGCAGGCTGACGAAGCTCACTTCCAAACCGGGGATTTTCTCCTGGGCGATCAGGATAGCGTTGTCCAGGTCGAGCATTTTCGGCGGGGAGCCATCAGCCGACAGGGGCACGCTTTCGCGGGCGACCACCGGGACCACCGGCTCGCTGGAGATGGAAATTTGGTTGTCGAACAACAGGGCTTGGATCAAGAACCAGATGCCGGTGATGGAAATCACCGCGATGAACCAGATCGACCAGATGCCGCTCAGGCGATGGAAGTCGCCCCAGAAGATCCGCGCTCCGTGGTTGAACCGCAGGGTGGGCTTGAAGAAGCCCTTCCAGAACTTCTTGTACACCACAAGGCCAGTGATCAAAGACACCAGCAGTGGAATGCCGAGGAACGACACCAGGTACCAGCCCCAGCTGAAACCGTTGGTAAAGGGCACCAGCCACCAGCCATGCAGTGCACGGGTAAAGGCCTGGAAGTTGAAGTCCGGGCTGATCCCTTGAATCACGCCACTGTAGGGGTTCACATAGACCTCGACCGAGCGTCCGTCCGGGTAGCTCACCTGGGCTGACAGGGCGAAGTGCGATTCATCCGGGCGGCTGATGGATTCGACGATAGTGAGTGGTTCGGCCTGCTTGATTGCGGCAATGACCTGGTCATAGCTCAACAGTTCGGCGTCGTCGGATGGTTGGCCGGCACGGATGTCCGGATTGGCCAGCCAGACGATCTCCTGGCTGACTACCGCCAGGGTGCCGGTGACGCAGACGATCAGTACAAAGAACCAGATGGGCAATGCCAGCCAGCTGTGCACCAGAAACCACAGTTTGGAACGGGACTTCTTCGACATGAATGAGGGTCTTGATTCGATGAGAGGAGCGGTGTGGATGCACCGTGATTCCCGAAAAAGCCGGCCGTAGCTTTTGCCTACGCGACCTGCTGCATCTATTTAAGACGAATGAGAATCAAAAATCCCGAAAAACAATATGAAAGCAAATGTTTCCAAGACGCATTCATGGCTGCAGGCGCCGCAATGGTTGGCCCGGGCTTGCCAGCAAAAACAATCGCCAGCGCCCGGAAAACAAGCACTCAGGCTGAAGATTGTGGTTCGCGGGCAAGCCAGTTCCTATAGGGGCTGGGGATTATTGCTGATTGAACATGTCCTTGGCGCGCTGTTCGATCTGCTCCTGAGTCAGGTCTTCCTTGCGGGTGGCCAGAAACCATAAATGGCCGTAGGGGTCTTTCAGGGTGCCCGAACGGTCGCCGTAGAACTGGTCCTTGACCTCGGACACCACGATGCCACCGGCGTTGATTGCCTGGGCGTAGCTTTGATCCACATCCTGGACATACAGATGCAGGCCGACTGAGGGCGAGGTGTCGGGATTGCTCAAGGGGCCTTGGTCGCACGGCGTGCCAAGCATGATCGGGCAGTCACCGATACGCAGTTCGGCATGGCCGATGCTGCCGTCGGGCATCGACAGGCGCATGACCTCAGTGGCGCCAAAGGCTTTTTTGTAGAACTCGATGGCTTCGGCAGCTTTGTGGATTCCCAGGTAAGGCGTGATGCTGTGATAACCCTCCGGGATGGGTTTAACGCTCATGACGGTTCTCCAGGGTGGGTGGGGGATGGCGCACTGTTTCTCGCCGATTTGCGGTCGAGTAACTATAGGCCAGCCCTGATGTCGCCACGGATCGGCCGACGGGTTGCTGCATGGCCAGCAAGTGGCTATCAATCAGGGGCTATCAATGACCCGGTACCAGCAACTGCGCGCCGGCGCCTTGCTCACCCAGCACATCCCCGTAGTTGCGCAGCGGGCAGGCCTCCATCGACAAGCAACCGCAACCGATACAGCCATTGAGTTTGTCGCGCAGCAGGCTCAGTTGACGGATCCGTTCATCAAGGTCATTGCTCCATTTTTCCGACAGCAGTTTCCAGTCTGCCGCCGTCGGCGCGCGATGGTCAGGCAGGGACTTGAGGGCCGCGCCGATTTCCGCCAGGGGAATGCCCAGGCGTTGGGCCACTTTGATCAACGCCACCCGGCGCAGCACTTCCCGTGGGTAACGACGCTGGTTGCCCGGGTTGCGGTTGCTGTGGATCAGCCCCTTGGACTCATAGAAGTGCAGGGCGGTAACCGCCACGCCACTGCGCTGCGCCAGTTGCCCGACACTCAACTCTTTGTGCAGGTGTTCCTTGCTGATCATTTCAATTGCCACTTGACCTTGACTTAACTAGAGGTTTTATCCTGCCAACCTTCAATTCGCAAGATGCGACTTACGTGCCAGGGGGAATCCTCATGCAATCGATAGAGAACAATCGCAGTTTTACCCAACTGATCGAATTCGAGATCGAGCCCCATCAACAACATGGTCTGGTATCGGCGTTATCCGCCCAGACCGAGCGACTGGCCCAGCACCACAGCGGCTTTCTCAGCGCCAGTGTGCAGGCCAGCGATGACGGACGGCGAGTGCTCAATTACCTGCAGTGGCAAACCCGTGAGGCAGGTGAGGCGGCGTTTCGCAGTTTCGAAAGCGGTGAGCAGGATTTCTGGCAGTTGATCCGCACCCATCAGGCCAAGGGTGTGACCTTCGGCTCGTTCCAGGTTCTGCGCAGCATTGAGCGCAGCCCGGACAATGCCTTGCAATGCAGCCTGGTGGGCTAGGACGCGCTAACGCGCAAAAAACTCGATAAGGACTATCGAGCGCGATGATTTTTCTCGAGAAAGGCTGGGGCGTAGCCTGTGTCCATTGCTTCAGGACAGCTCTCAGGAATCGCCCCCATGAATCATTTACCCAGCGCCACATTGTTGTTGATCGTCTCGCTGCTTGCCGGTTGCGCCACTCACCCGGCCCCGGAACTGCGGCCTTATTCGGCGGAGGAAAGCCGCGAACTGGCATTGGAAGCGCTGAGTCGTCGTGGCTTGTCGTTTGATGAATACCAGGCGAAAAAGGCCCAGTTGCTACCCCAGCCAAGCAAAGCCGGCGGATTTGACCCGCAGGCCGAGATGAACGCCGAGCGCTCCCCACAACTGCACGGCCGGGCGAGTTGAGCGACTGTACTGCTTGAAGTTTTTGCTAACTGTGCGTGCCCGCCGTGTGGACGCTGCGATAGGGTCGAGTCCTGACTGACCTGATGGAATCGCACCATGACCCTCTCCCTGGATGTACTGCTCGGCTTTGCTCTGTTTGCCCTGGTGACTTCGATCACGCCCGGGCCGAACAACACCATGTTGCTGGCCTCCGGGGTCAATTTCGGCTTTAACCGTACCATCCCGCACATGCTGGGGATTACCTGCGGCTTTTTTGTCCTGGTGCTGGCCGTGGGGTTTGGCCTGGGAGCGGTATTTCAAACCTATCCGCTGCTTTATAACGTGCTGCGTTTTGTCGGCGCAGCCTACTTGCTGTACCTGGCGTGGAAGATTGCCCACGCAGGGCCGGTCTCGGACAGCGAAGAGGGGCGCGGCCAGCCCATCAGCTACCTGGGCGCGGCGGCCTTCCAGTGGGTCAATCCCAAGGCCTGGATCATGGCAATTGGTGCCATCAGTACCTATACACCGCTGCAGGGCTACTTCACCAATGTGATTGTGATCGCGGCCGTGTTTGCCCTGATCAACCTGCCCAGCGTCGGTGTCTGGGTGGTCTGTGGCTCGCTGTTGCGCAATGTCCTGCGGGACCGGCGCTGGCTGCGCCTGTTCAACTGGGGCATGGCATTGTTGCTGGTGGCTTCGCTGTACCCCATGTTGCAGCAGAGCTTTGGCTGACTGGTGCTTCAACCCGGTGGCAGATGCCTGTTAAGCTCAACTTCAGGAGCGTTCCTACGCACTTTTAATGAAGTTGTCCTTCTTTAACTGCATCCGATCAGGTATTGCTGGAACTCCTGCCGTCATGCGCCATCGCAAGCGGGCACCGCGCAGTGAGTGCATCCGCCGCACCTGATCCCGGAACCTGCTCTGCGAGCCTTTTTTATGAATACACGTCCTTTATATTTTGATTACGCCGCCACCACGCCGGTGGATGAGCGGGTCATCCAGGTGATGGTCGATTGTCTGGGGTTCAACGGCAACTTCGGTAACCCCGCCTCCAGCTCCCATGCCTTTGGCCAGCAGGCCCGCTGTTCGGTCGAACTGGCGCGTCAGCAAGTCGCCGACCTGGTGGGTGCGCAGGCATCCCAGATCGTCTGGACCTCCGGTGCCACTGAATCCAACAACCTGGCCCTCAAGGGGGTGACCCAGGCCCGCCAACAGCCGGACGGGCACATCATCACCAGCCAGATTGAACACAAGGCGATCCTCGATACGGCCAGACAATTGCAGGATGCCGGGGTCGATGTGACTTATCTGCTGCCCAACGCCGATGGCCTGATCACCGCGCAAGCGGTCAGCGCGGCGCTGCGCGAAGACACCTTCCTGGTGTCGCTGATGCTGGTCAACAACGAGTTGGGCACCGTCAACGACATCCCGGCCATCGGCCAGCGCGTGCGCGAACACGGGGCCTTGTTCCACGTCGATGCCGCCCAGGGCGCGGGCAAGGTGACGATTGACCTTGCGCGGTGGCCGGTCGACCTGATGTCGTTTTCCGCCCACAAGATCTACGGCCCCAAGGGCATCGGCGCGCTCTACGTCGGCCCGCGGGCCGAGCAGCGCCTGCAGGCGCAGATCCATGGTGGCGGACACGAAGGCGGCTTACGCTCCGGCACCCTGGCGACTCATCAGATCGCGGGCATGGGCGCTGCCTTTGCATTGGCGGCCGAACACTTTGCCGAGGAGGCCGGGATCATCTCGCGGTTGCGCGAGCGCTTGCTGGAGCAACTCGGAGGCATCGCGGGCCTGCGGCTCAATGGCAGTCCGAGCCAGCGTATTCCCCACACCCTGAGCCTGACCTTCCACGAAGGCGAGTTCAATGCCCAGGCGTTGAGCGCTTCGATAGCGTTCTCCGCGACCTCGGCCTGCAATTCCGCTAGCAACGCTCCCTCCCATGTGCTCCTGGCCCTGGGCCACGATGCCCGGGCGGCGGGGCGCACGATTCGCTTGAGCCTTGGGCGCTTCACCCGTGAGCAGGATATCGATCAGGCCGCCCAGTTGATCAAGGCGGCAACCGCCAGTGCACCGGCGTTCTGGGCGACCGCCCAACCCTGATGCGCCGACCATAAGTCAGCGCCCTATAACAATATTGAAGTGGTTAGCAGGAGACATGATGAGTACGCAGCCTTTGACCCAGGGAACGGTCCCCCAGCGCCTGGCGCGCACCCGCGAGCTGATGAGCCGGGAGGGTATTCACGCGTTGCTGGTGCCGTCGGCCGATCCCCATCTGTCCGAGTACCTGCCGGGTTACTGGCAAGGGCGGCAGTGGCTGTCGGGCTTTCATGGATCGGTCGGGACACTGATCGTCACCCAGGACTTTGCCGGCATCTGGGCCGACAGCCGTTACTGGGAACAGGCGGGCAAGGAACTCAAGGGCAGCGGTATCGAGTTGGTGAAACTGCAACCGGGCCAGCCGGGGCCTCTGGAGTGGCTGGCCGAGCAAACGCCGGAAGGCTGCGTGGTAGCGGTGGATGGCGCGGTTATGGCCGTTGCCTCGGCGCGTACCCTGGGTAGCAAGCTGGAAGAGCGCGGGGCACGCCTGCGCACCGATCTCGACCTGTTGAGCGAAGTCTGGAGCGATCGCCCGAGCTTGCCGGACCAACCGATTTATCAGCACTTGCCACCCCAGGCGACCGTCAGCCGTGGCGACAAGCTCGCTACCTTGCGCGAAACCCTGCTCGCCCGCGGTGCCGATTGGCACTTCATCGCCACCCTCGACGACATTGCCTGGCTGTTCAACCTGCGTGGCGCCGATGTGTCGTTCAACCCGGTATTCGTGTCCTTTGCGCTGATCAGCCAGCAGCAGGCAACCTTGTTTGTGGCCTTGAGCAAAGTCGATGCGCCACTGCGGGCGATCCTCGAGCAGGACGGCGTGACGCTGCGCGATTACAGCGAAGTGGCTGCGGCCTTGGCGGCCATTCCGGGTGGCAGCAGCCTGCAGATCGACCCGGCGCGGGTCACAGCCGGCCTGCTGGGCAACCTGCACAGCGGCGTGAAGCTGGTGGAGGGTTTGAACCCGACCACCCTGGCCAAGTCGCAGAAAAGCCTGGCCGATGCCGAGCACATTCGTCAGGCCATGGAGCAGGACGGCGCTGCCCTCTGCGAGTTCTTCACCTGGCTCGACAGCGCGCTGGGGCGCGAGCGTATTACCGAGCTGACCATTGACGAACACCTGACCGCGGCTCGGACCCGACGCCCGGGTTATGTCTCGCTGAGCTTCAACACCATTGCCGCCTACAACGCCAACGGTGCCATGCCGCACTATCACGCGACCGAAGAAGAGCATGCGGTGATTGAAGGCGACGGCCTGCTGCTGATCGATTCCGGTGGCCAGTATCTGGGCGGCACCACCGACATTACTCGGATGGTCCCGGTCGGCACGCCGACTGCCGAGCAGAAACGCGACTGCACCCGAGTCCTCAAGGGCGTGATCGCCTTGTCCCGTGCGCAGTTTCCGCGGGGCATTCTCTCGCCGCTGCTCGACGCCATTGCGCGGGCGCCGATCTGGGCCGAAAGCGTGGATTACGGTCATGGCACCGGGCATGGCGTCGGGTACTTCCTCAATGTGCACGAAGGCCCGCAGGTGATTGCCTATCAGGCGGCGGCCGCGCCACAGACCGCGATGCAGCCGGGGATGATTACCTCCATCGAGCCTGGCACTTATCGTCCGGGACGCTGGGGGGTACGTATCGAGAACCTGGTGTTGAACCGCGAGGCGGGCAGCAGCGAATTTGGTCAATTCCTCAGGTTCGAAACCCTGACCCTGTGTCCGATCGACACCCGCTGCCTGGAAACCTCCTTGCTGACCGAGGATGAGCGCGAGTGGTTCAACGGCTATCACGCCGAAGTGCGCCGGCGCCTGAGCCCGTTGCTCGAAGGGCCAGCGCTTGAGTGGTTGCTCACGCGCACTGCTGCCATTTGACTACAGAGTGCGCCTCAGCCCTTGCGGCTGCGGCGCGCTGCGTCAGCTCAATGCTTCGCGGACAAAGTCCAGGCGGTCCTGACCGAAGAACAACTGGTCACCGACAAACAGGCTCGGCGCGCCAAATACTCCCCGCGCAATCGCTTGCTCGGTCTTGTCCTTGAGCGCGGCCTTGACCTCATCGTCGACGGTCAACGCCAGTACCTCCTGCGGGTCGAAGCCGTGCTCGGTGAGGACTGTGGCAACGGTCGCCGGGTCGTTGAGGTTGCGCCCATCGACCCAGAGCGCCCGAAACAGGCAGTCGATAAAGTCGAGGAAACGTTCGGGATGGTGCACCTGCATGCCGGTGACAGCGCGCATCAGCAACAGGGTGTTGATCGGGAAATGCGGATTGAGCGAAAACTCGACGCCGTAGCGTCTGGCGTAGCGATCCAGGTCCAGGAACATGTAGCGCCCCTTGGCTGCAATGGTTGCGGGTGACGCGTTGCCAGTCGCCTTGAATACCCCGCCGAGCAACATCGGTTGGTAAATCAGTTGGCTGCCGGTCTGTTCACAGATGCCTGGCAGTTGGGTGTAGGCCAGGTAAGTGGCCGGGCTGCCCAGGTCAAAGAAAAACTCCACGCACTTGCTCATGTTCGATGCACTCTGACTATTGTTGGGAGGCAGTGCTTACCAGCGTTCGCTCCAGGGTCGCAGGTCCAGCTCGAAGGTCCACGCATCGCGCGGCTGGTTGTGCAGGAACCAGTAGTTCTCGGCAATGTGCTCAGGGTTGAGAATTCCGTCTTCGGCCTTGAGTGCGTATTTTTCCGGGAAGCTGTCGCGAATAAAGTCGGTATCGATGGCGCCATCGACCACCACGTGCGCGACGTGGATGTTCAGCGGCCCCAGCTCCCGGGCCATGCTTTGTGCCAGGGCACGGATACCATGCTTGGCCCCGGCGAATGCAGCAAAACCTGCGGCGCCGCGCAGGCCGGCAGTGGCCCCGGTAAACAGAATCGTGCCGCGTTGGCGGGTGACCATGCGCTTGGCCACTTCGCGGGCATTGAGAAACCCCGAGAAACAGGCCATCTCCCAGATCTTGAAATATTTGCGCGCGGTTTCTTCGAGGATGCTGCAGGGGACATTGGCGCCGATGTTGAAGACCAGCGCTTCAATGGGGCCGATCTGACTCTCGATCTGCTCGACCAGCGCAATGACTTCCTCTTCCTTGCGCGCATCACAGGCAAAGCCGTGGGCTTGGCCGCCATTGGCATTGATCGCGTCAACCAGCGGCTGCAGCTTATCGGCGCTGCGCCGAGTGACGCAGGCGATAAATCCTTCTTCGGCAAAACGTTTGGCAATGGCTCCGCCAGTGGCGTCGCCGGCACCGACAACCAGCACGACTTTGTTGTTATGGGTAGCTGTGGTCATAGTCATCGCTCTTTGGTAAACGGTCGTTAACTAAACGAACGTTATGCTACGATCAGCGCGACGTCAAGACGATGCAATTTTGGGAGCAGCGATGCGTTACTCAGCCAGTCACAAGCTGGAAACCCGGCAGAAACTGCTGGAAAGCAGCTCGGTGTCCGCCAAGCAGGAGGGGTTTGCCACCGTGGGAGTGGATGGCTTGATGAAAGCCATTGGTCTCAGTGGCGGTGCGTTCTACAGTCACTTCTCGTCGAAAGACGAGCTCTTTGCCTCAATCGTCGAGCGTGAATTACGCCAGAGTCTTGAGCGCTTGAGTGGCGACGGTGAATTAAGTCGCGTCAGGCTGGAGCGTTGCCTCAAGCACTACTTGAGCATGGCCCATGTCGAACAGCCAGGCGCCGGGTGCGCACTGCCAGCATTGGGCGCCGAAATTGCCCGTGCCGACACTGCGGTGCGCCAGCAGGCCGAGCACTGGATCTGCCGGTTGCACGAGAACTGGGCAGCCATTCTGCAGAGTGACAGCCTGGCGTGGGCGATTCTGTCGCAATGTGTCGGGGCATTGGTGGTGGCGCGAATGCTGGTGAGCCCGCAGATCCAGAGCAGCGTGTTGTCCTCGAGCTACGAAGAGATCACACGCCAGATAGGCGCTCGCTGAACCGCGAGCGCCGATGCTGTTACTTGCAGATGATAATCATGCTGCGGCTGGTATAGCCGGCAGGGTTGAGGCCGAAGGGATAGTCCCCCGAGTCTTCAACGCTGTCCCCGGACTTGGCGACGACTCTGTAGCCCTTTGGTCCACACGCCTTGACGGCGGTCGCCGTGCATTGGTCCCACGAAGAGGAAAGGCCGGAGCAATTGATATGCAGGCCTTTCTTCCCGCGCTTGACTTCGGTTTTAGAGGTTGCGGCGCATCCTGCGATGGCAAGTACTGCTATAAATACCAAAAATCGTTTCATTCCTTTCCCTATTGCGGTCTCGGGTCTGGCAACCGAGCCTGACAGCCTACGCTTTTGCTTTACGGGGTGTAAGTTCTCTATCCGAACTGTCCATGTCAAATGCCGGATAGCGACTAAACATGGCCTAATTGAAAGAGAAATGCCAGACCTTTGTAGGAATGTTTCTCAATCAGTCGCCACCATAGGTTTGGCTTCACGGCCCATGGTCAAAGTAGCACCCACCGAAGCCAGGATGATGCAACTGATGGCCATCCACTGGGCCACTGACAGGTACTCATTGAGGAACAGCAGGCCGGACATGGCTGCAATGGCAGGCTCAACGCTCATCAGGGTGCCAAAGGTGCGCGCTGGCATTCGGGTCAGGGCGATCATTTCCAGGGTGTAGGGCAGGGCCGTGGACAATACTGCGACGCCCAGTGCGACGGGAATCAGCGATGGCGTGAATAAGGCAGTGCCGGCGTGGGCAACACCGAAGGGTGTGACGAAGATAGCGGCGATCATCACGCCCAGGGCGGCTGTCTGCACGCCATTGTCGGCGCCGGCTTTCTGCCCGAAGAGAATGTACAGCGCCCAGCAGACGCCCGCTGCCAGTGCATAACCGGCCCCCATGAGGTCAATGCTCGCGCTGGCCGCATCAGTGGGGACCAGCAGTAGCAAGCCGACGATGGCCAGGCCAATCCACAGGAAGTCGATGGCCTTGCGTGACGCGTAGATTGCTACGGCCAGGGGGCCGGTGAACTCCAGTGCCACGGCAATGCCCAGTGGAACGGTTTGCAGCGACATATAGAAGAGCAGGTTCATGCCACCCAACGCCACGCCGTAGACCGCTATGGTCTGCAGTGAGCGGGCGGTAAGCTTGGCCTTCCAGGGGCGCAACAGGAGGATCATGATCACGCTGGCGAAAATCAGGCGCAGGGTTGTGGTGCCTTGAGCGCCGACCACCGGGAACATGCTCTTGGCCAGGGAGGCGCCGGACTGAATCGACGCCATGGCTATTAATAGCAGGCCAACCGGGAACAGGGTCGAGGTCAGGCTGCGGGATTGCTCATTCATTGCGGGGCGTCTTCCAGGGTAAAAGTCAGGTATGTGTTGCATCATGCGTAACTAAGATCAGTTGAGCAATATACTGCGCATTTTTTATCTCGGTTGTGGGGTTACCTGCCGATTTTCCGTGGAGTGCAGGCTT
>NZ_CATKPN010000122.1:0-316 GCF_949767245.1 Pseudomonas sp. IT-P176 | reverse complement strand
GACCCTTTCCAGTTGGTCGCCGGCCTGTTGCAACCGGCCCAGCGCAGCAGTCATGTCCAGCATCGGTCCCTGGGCTTTGGGCTGTGCATCAGCGCTGATGAAGACGCCGCTGCCGGCACGAATAACCCCGTGCCCATCGGTGCGCAGCTCCGCGCCCTGGCCTCGGGGTTGGCGCTTGTCATCAACGACATGCCCGAGGTTCAGCTGGCTCTTACCGCTGTGCTCGGTACTGAGCTTGATGTGCTCCTCGCCACGGCTGTCGTCCATGCGCAATTTGTTATTGGCCGGGGTGCGCAGCACGTTGCGCTTGTAGTTG
>NZ_CATKPN010000121.1:0-319 GCF_949767245.1 Pseudomonas sp. IT-P176 | reverse complement strand
GGGCTCTGGAACACCATCTGCACGTCTTTGCGCAACTGCTTGCGCTCGGCCTTGTTGGCCCCGGTGACTTCCTGGCCGGCGATTTTCAACGAGCCGGAGGACGGCTCTTCGATCAGCGTCAGGGCGCGGGCCAGGGTCGACTTGCCGCAACCGGATTCGCCGACCACGGCCAGGGTCTTGCCGGCTTCCAGTTCGAACGACACGCCGTTGAGCGCACGCACGGTGGCGTGGCCCTTGAACAGGCCGCGGGAGACTTCGTAGTGACGGGTCAGGTCACGGGCGGTGAGAACGACGGCCATTACGCCACCTCCTGATTCAA
>NZ_CATKPN010000120.1:0-323 GCF_949767245.1 Pseudomonas sp. IT-P176 | reverse complement strand
TTACGTTATTTTCGCAAGGCGGCTGATCAGGGTAGCGCCCAAGCCCAGTATGATGTGGGGGACATACTGGCACCGATAAGAGTCGCGCCGGACGTTGCCCGGCAGATGCGCCGCTGTGCGGCTGAACAGGGCAATGGCAAGGCAGCTGTTGCCTTGGGTATCGACCTAAAGTACGAGGGTCGGTATGAAGAGGCGCTTGAGGTCTTCCAGATGGGCGTTGTAGCAGGTAACGAAACCTCTGCCGGTTGGCTGGAAGAGGCCTTTCGCGGTCCTCCTCCCACCGATACGTTGTACTACCTCGGCGAACAGGAAGACCTTGAGCG
>NZ_CATKPN010000119.1:0-328 GCF_949767245.1 Pseudomonas sp. IT-P176 | reverse complement strand
AGATGCAATCGTCAACAAACTCGAGTCGGTCTCGGCCAACAACTTCGAGAAGCTGACCTTGGGCGATACCACGCTGACTACCAGCGTGACGGACGAGCCAGGCACTGACGGCGACAAGATCACCGTCACCATCGAAAGCAACGGCGACGTGCTGGAAAACGCTGCGCCGAAGTTCACCGTCAAAGTCGATCAGGAACTGAAACAAGACCTGACCGTCACCCTGAGCAACGGTGCCGTTGTTGTAATCAAAGCCGGCACCACCAGCGTGCCATACGAGCTGAAAGCCCAGGGCGACGACGTCTACAAAGACGGCGAAACCATCAAACTC
>NZ_CATKPN010000118.1:0-329 GCF_949767245.1 Pseudomonas sp. IT-P176 | reverse complement strand
TTTGCGCCACGTTGAGCCGCAACGGTTGTTTGGTCAGGCTCTGTGGGTATTGCGGATGCGATGCGGTCAGGCTGGCGGGGCCCAGGAGGTCGAAATACGGCGACTTGATGTTGTAGTCCCCCAGCGTCCCGGACTCGATGCAATTCTGATCAAGGGTGAAGTAGCTACCCCCGGCATTGAGGGTGATTTTTTTCTTCGCCGTGATGCGGATTTCATCCTCGGTGCTGGTGATCTCCAGGCCGTGGCGGGCCATCAGTTGCAACGTGTCGTTCTGCGCCTGGACACTCACCGGTCCCTGGTTGGCGATCAGCTTGATCCCCAGCTTGCGC
>NZ_CATKPN010000117.1:0-346 GCF_949767245.1 Pseudomonas sp. IT-P176 | reverse complement strand
ACGAGTCTGCAGTTGCCAGACGGCGTCCTGGGCGCTGCTGCTCAGGCCGCAGGTCGGTCGATACGGCAGTTCGACGTCGAACTGATAGTGACGTTGGGCGTCATGCAGTTCCACCACGTCGATGCCCAAGCGCTGGTCACTGGTGACGTGGTACCAGATCCCGATCTCGGCCAGCAGCCGCGAGATAAAGGCCAGGTCGCTTTCACCGAACTGCATCACCTGCTCGCGCTTGGGGTACTCGCGCAGCAGGTCGAAAAAAAAGTCCTGGCCTTCGAAACCGTGGCGGCTGCGCAGGATGCTCTCGACGATCTGCGGCACCGATTGGTGCTGGTAGATACGAGACTGC
>NZ_CATKPN010000116.1:0-350 GCF_949767245.1 Pseudomonas sp. IT-P176 | reverse complement strand
ATGGTGCCGAGCACGATGGCCGGCAGGATCAGGTGGTGCAGGGCGTCGAGGAATGCGCCCGTGTCATCGGCCAGCAGGGTGTCGATCAGCATGAAACCGGTGACCGGCTCGATGTCGTAGAGCAGGTCGATCCGCCCGGAAACCGGGGTCCAGCCCAGGGACACCGAGAAGAACATGATGAGGATCAGGCCCCACCAGAAGATCGGCATCGAATACCCGGCCAGGGAGATGCCCATCACCCCATGGTCGAACAGCGATCCGCGCTTGAGGGCCGCGATCACCCCGGCCAGCAAACCGAGGATCCCGGCGAACAGCAGGGCAGCCATGGACAGTTCGAGGGTCGCGGGGAA
>NZ_CATKPN010000115.1:0-365 GCF_949767245.1 Pseudomonas sp. IT-P176 | reverse complement strand
GGCGAAGACCAATACACCACCACCGTTACCGACGAGCCAGGTTCGGGCGATCCAAAAGACCCAGCTAACGAAGGCGACAAAATCACCGTCACCATCGAAAGCAACGGCGACGTACTGGAAAACGCTGCGCCGAAGTTCACCGTCAAGGTCGATCAGGAACTGAAACAAGACCTGACCGTGACCCTGAGCAACGGCGCGACCGTGGTAATCAAGGCCGGCACCACCAGCGTTCCATACGAACTGAAAGCGCAAGGCGACGACGTCTATAAAGACGGCGAAACCATCAAACTCAGCGTCACTGACGCAACGGTTTCAGGTAAATCGTTCGAGAACCTGGTGCTCGGCGACGAGGCTGTGGTCAAGGT
>NZ_CATKPN010000114.1:0-394 GCF_949767245.1 Pseudomonas sp. IT-P176 | reverse complement strand
TCCGGCCAATAGCACCAGTGGTACGGCAGTGGTCACCGCCAAAGACAACATCTTCACCGGCGGTCAGGACGCGATCGTCAACAAACTCGAGTCGGTTTCGGCTAACAACTTCGAGAAGCTGACCCTCGGCGAAGACCAATACACCACCACCGTCACCGACGAGCCAGGTACTGACGGCGACAAGATCACCGTCACCATCGAAAGCAACGGCGATGTGCTGGAAAACGCTGCGCCTAAGTTCACGGTGAAAGTCGATCAGGAGCTGAAACAAGACCTGACCGTGACCCTGAGCAACGGCGCGACCGTGGTGATCAAGGCTGGCACCACCAGCGTGCCGTACGAGCTGAAAGCCCAGGGCGATGACGTCTACAAAGACGGCGAAACCATCAAGCTG
>NZ_CATKPN010000113.1:0-406 GCF_949767245.1 Pseudomonas sp. IT-P176 | reverse complement strand
CGCCTGGGCATCGGTCGACACCCTTTCCAGTTGGTCGCCGGCCTGTTGCAACCTACCCAGCGCAGCGCTCATGTCCAGCATCGGTCCCTGGGCTTTGGGCTGTGTATCAGCGCTGATGAAGACGCCGCTGCCGGCACGAATTACCCCGTGCCCATCGGTGCGCAGCTCCGCGCCCTGGCCTCTGGGTTGGCGCTTGTCATCAACGACATGCCCGAGGTTCAGCTGGCTCTTGCCGCTGTGTTCGGTGCTGAGCTTGATGTGTTCCTCGCCACGGCTGTCGTCCAAACGCAATTTGTTGTTGGCCGGGGTGCGCAGCACGTTGCGTTTGTAGTTACGCAGGGTCACGGGGTCGGGGTGCTGGCTGTCGTGCAGGGCGTGGGCGATGTAGGGGCGGTCCGGGTCGCCT